>JAWWOY010000881.1:0-5277 GCA_033851195.1 Kribbellaceae bacterium
GGGGAGTGGCGGAGGATACGAGATTCGAACTCGTGAGGGGTTGCCCCCAACACGCTTTCCAAGCGTGCGCCCTAGGCCTCTAGGCGAATCCTCCAGTCGGAGAGAATACGCGGTATCGGGCTCGGACCTGAAATCGGCCCTGGCGGAGGCTGAAATCTGTGGGCGATGGCGCCGCAGGCTGACTAGCCTGACGAGTGTGGAGCTGCGAGCGATTGAGCCTGACGACGTGGATGCGGTCCAGGAGCTGATCGAGTCTGATCCTGGCTACACCGAGCGCATCACCGGGTACCCACCCGGCTCCTCGGATGCGCAGAGCCTGCTCATGATGCGTCCGGAGAGCATCCCCGAGGACGCCAAGCTCGTCCTGGGCGCCTGGGAGAACGACGAGTTGGTCGTCGTGGTCGACCTGCTGCGCGGCTATCCGAACGAGAGCACAGCGTTCATCGGACTCCTTGAGGTCCACGGAAAGCACCAGCGCCGCGGCCTCGGCGCAGCGGCGTACGGGCTGGTCGAGCAATACGTCGCCGGCACGTGGCCGGAGGTCGAGAAGCTGCGATTGGCCGTGGTGGACACCAACGCCGAGACGGCAGCCAGGTTCTGGGTCGCGATGGGGTTCCGGCAGACCGGGGAGGCCAATCCTTACCGGTACGACAAGCTTGAGTCGGTTGCTCGGCTGTACGAAAAGCAGCTCACGTGGAGTCACCCGGACCTTGAAGTGCGGACCTCCGAGATCGATGGCGACGGGCTGTTCGCCAGCAGGCCGATACAAGCCGGCACCGTAGTCGCCGTACTAGGCGGGCGCCGAGTGAACACCGAAGAGCTCACGAGGCTGTTGGACGAGTCCGACAAGCCAGTGGACACCATCACGATCGGAGACGACGAGCACCTGGTGCTGCCGACTGATCCACGGCCGACCATTGCGTACGGCAACCACAGCTGCGACCCCAACCTCTGGTGGATCGACGCGATCACGCTCGGAGCCCGCAGGGACATCGCCCAAGGTGAAGAGCTGACGAGCGACTACGGAACCAGCACCGGCGTCCCGTACGAACTGGCCTGCAACTGCGGTTCGGCGCTCTGCCGCGGGATCGTGACGGGCGAGGACTGGAAGATCCCGGAGTTGCAGCAGCGCTACGGCGACCACTGGATCCCCGCACTGCGGAAGCGAATGGACTAGGGGAGCAGCACCTCGGCGAGGGCCCGCCATTGCTCGATAGGCTGCGGACCAGTCACGCCGGTCAGTACGTTGATCGCCACATGGTCGGCGCCGGCCTCGCGCTGCTCGTCGATGCGTTCCGCGATCTTCGACGGCGTGCCCCAAGCCGTCACGGCGTCAACCAGACGATCGTCCAAGTTGCCGATCTCTTCCGCGCTGAACCCCATCCGCGCCAGGTTCGCCGCATAGCCCGGCACCTTGCTCAGGAAGCCAAGCGGCTCGCGGGCGATCGCCCGGGCGCGGTCCGGATCAGTTTCCACCACGATGAGTTGCTGAACGGCCAGCAGTCGATCTTCGCCAAGGATCGTCCGCGCCTCGGTCGTGTACTCCGGCGTGACCAGGAACGGGTACGCCCCGGCCGTGCGATCCCGGGCCAACTTCAACATCCGCGGCCCAAGCGCCGCGAGCACCCGCGACTCAACCGGTACGGCGTCCAGTTGGTCGAGGAATCTGTTCAGCGTGGCCAGCGGCTTCGGCCCGTGAGCGCCACCCAGGCCGACGACGAATCGGCCGGGGTGGCCCGCCTCGAGGTCGGCGTACGTCGCGGCGACCTCGTCCGGGCTGAACCTGTCGACAGACAGGATGCCGGTCACCACCTTCAGCGTGCTCGTCGCCTGGATCACGTCGACGACGGTCTGCAGGCCGGGGAGGGGACCGCCGGCGAGCCAGAGGCAGGGATAGCCGAGTTCCTCCGCCGTGGCAGCGGCGGCCAGGGAGGCCGGGGAGCTGTCGAGGCCGGTGGCGATTCCGATCGGGCCGAGCGCGAGGTTCGTCACGGGGTCAGCTTAGGTCGGGGCAAGTGACGACCTGAAGATCCCGTACACTCTTCGATGGTTCCCCGCGTGGCGGTATCTCGCCCAACTCCCCCAGGGCCGGAAGGCAGCAAGGGTAAGTGAGCTCTTCCGGGTGCGCGGGGAATCCTCATGTCCAGCGCTAATCTGAACCGACCTGATCCTCATGCCGGAGAAACCCTCGAACTAGGCTTGTCGGCAGCCAACCAACGAGGGAGTCCGATGAGCGAGCTCGACCGCCGGTACGTGCAGGAACTGATCATCGGTGAGCTCCGCGTGATGCCCTCGTTCGACGCCGGGCTCGAGATCGAGCGCCGCGTCACCTTCCTGACGGACCAGCTCAGGCTGTCCGGCGCCACGGCGTACGTGCTGGGCATCAGCGGCGGGGTCGACTCCAGCACCGCCGGGCGGCTCTGCCAACTCGCGGTCGAGCGGGTCCGTGCTGACGGTGGCAACGCGAGCTTCATCGCGATGCGACTCCCGTACGGCGAGCAGCACGACGAGGCGGACGCTCAGCGCGCGCTCGAGTTCATCCGCCCGGACGAGACGGTCACGGTCGATATAAGGCCTGCCACCGACGCGATGGTCGAGGCGGTCACGCACACGCATCTCGGCGACCGGCACGACTTCCACACCGGCAACATCAAGGCCCGCCAGCGAATGATCGCCCAGTACGCGGTCGCGGGTGCGCGTAACGCACTCGTCGTCGGCACGGATCACGCGGCCGAGGCGGTGATGGGGTTCTTCACCAAGTACGGCGACGGCGCCTGCGACCTGACTCCGTTAGCCGGTCTGAACAAGCGGCGCGTCCGCGCAATCGCCGCACATCTGGGCGCTGCTGAGGAGATCGTCAGCAAGATCCCGACGGCGGACCTGGAGACGTCGAACCCGGGCGTCCCCGACGAGTTGGCGCTCGGAATCACGTACGACGAGATCGACGACTTCCTCGAGGGCAAGACCGTCAGCGACAAGGCGGCCGAGACGATCATCAGCTACCACCGCCGCACCATCCACAAGCGCGCCGTACCGATCGCGCCCTGACCCGTCCGCGTATCGAACGACAGGTAGTGCACTCCTGTACGGCGTACGCCGTGGTGCGGCTGAGGCTGAACCGCCCTACTCGCGGAGCGGTATTACCTGTCGCTCCGTACAAGCCATCGGCCGAGATGCTGCCCCGTCCTACGGTGAGAGTCAGCCGAGGATGAAGTCGGTGACGAGGCGGGCGTAGGCCTCGGGCTGCTCGGCATGAACGAAGTGGCCGGCGGTGTCGAACAACTGGAAGCGGCCGTTCGGTACCTGGGCCTGGAACAGGTCGATCTCCTCGGCGCTCGTGACCGGGTCATGGCCGCCTTTGATCAGGAGCGCGGCCTGGGTAAGCCGCTCCAGATACGGCAGGAGTGATTCGGAGAAACCCGGCGTCCGGGTGATTTCCTCGGCGAACCGGCCGGCGCGAGTCTGGATCTCCGCCGGGAGTTCTTCGGCGGGCAGGACCAGACCTTGTGCGTCGGGTCCGACGTAGATCTCCATCCGCCGATCGCCCAGCCTTTGAAGCAGAGCGATCCGCTCATCCCACATGTCAGCGGTGGCAGGGCCAACATGGCGGAGTAGTTCCTCGGCGCCCGCCTCTTCGCCGAGTTCCTTCAGCAGCGGCAGTGCAGCGTCGACCAGAGTGCGAGTCGCCAACACCATGTCCCACGGTGGATTCTCGAAGACCACCCGCGCGACCGTGGCGGGGTGCGTGACGGCGTACCGCAGCGCCAGCCGGCCGCCGTACGAATGGCCGAGAATGGACCAGCGGTCGAAACCGAGCGTCTCGCGGAGCGCCTCGAAGTCGGCGATCACCTCGTCCTCGGTGACCGGGCCGTCCAGTGGGTCCGAGTGCTGCACGCCTCGCTGGTCTACGCCGACCAGTCGCAGTCGCTTCGACAGGCGGTCGCCCTGGAACGACATGAAGTCGTAGCTGCCTGAGCCCGGTCCGCCGTGCAGGAAGAGCAACGGCGGCGCGTCCTCCGGTCCGCGCTGGTCGACGTGCAGGCGGGTGTCGCGGATGTCGAGGAGCATGGGCCGAGCCTAATCAGCAGACGGCCCACTCTCACCAACTCCCAGGTCTGCCTGCAGAAGACTCCCGTCCGAGCCTGGCGCGGCCGGCGACGAGCCGGTTGCTGAGTGCTGGTGGTCCACGGGCCGTACGGTGGGCTCCATGGTCGACTTCTCGCTCAGCGATGAACAGCAGGCGATCCGCGAGACCACCCGCGAGTTCGTCCGCAAGGAATTGATGCCGCTGGAGAACGAGGTGCTGCGGCGCGAGCGAGACGGCCAGCCCGGCCTCGAGCCGGGAACCACCAAGGAACTCCGGTTGAAGGCGAAGTCGTTCGGCTTCTGGGGGTTGAGCACTCCCGAGGAGTACGGCGGTATGGACCTGTCCGCCGTCGACCAGGCACTGATCACGAGCGAACTCGGCCGAACTTTCGTGCCGTTCTCGTTCGGTGGCGACGCCGACAACATCCTCTACGAATGCAATGACGAGCAGCGCAAGGAGTACCTGCTCCCCACCATCTCCGGCGAGCGTCGGTCGTGTTTCGCGATCACCGAGCCCGGTGCCGGCTCCGACACCCGCGCGATCCGCACCACGGCCAAGAAGGACGGTGACGAGTGGGTCATCCGCGGCGAGAAAACCTTCATCACCGGCGGCAACGAGGCTGACTTCGCTATCGTCATCGCCGTCACGGATGCCGAGAAGGGTTCGAAGGGCGGGTTCACCGCGTTCCTGGTCGATCGGGACCGTGGCTGGACCTCGGACCCGATCATCACGATGGGCCAAGCGGTCCCGGCGACACTGAACTTCGACGACGTACGCGTCCCGGACGACCACCTGCTCGGCGAGATCGGCCAAGGCTACGAGCTGGCGATGCGCTGGATCATGAAGGGCCGGTTCATCATCCCGGCCCGCGGCATCGGTGCCTGCGAACGCCTGCTGCAGTTGGCGATCGACCACGCGAACACCCGGCAGACCTTCGGCAACCCGATCGGCGACAACCAGGCTATCCAATGGATGATCGCGGATTCCGAGGTCGAACTCGAGGCCGCTCGCTGGCTCGTCCTGTACGCCGCCTGGGCGGTCGATCAGGGTCGGCACCCGCAGCACGACAGCGCGATCGCCAAGCTCTACGGCACCAACACGGTCAACCGGGTCGCCGACCGGGTGCTGCAGATCCACGGCGGCATGGGGTACACCAAGGAGCTGCCGATCGAGCGCTGGTTCCGCGAGGT
>JAWWOY010000883.1:0-3638 GCA_033851195.1 Kribbellaceae bacterium
GGCCTTGAAGGTGTCGGACATCTCCTGCATGCCTGCCTCGATCGCCTCGGTGGAGGTCAGTCCCTTCTCCGCAGCGTATTTGCGGATGTCGGCGGTGATCCGCATCGAGCAGAACTTCGGCCCGCACATCGAGCAGAAGTGGGCCGTCTTGGCCGGTTCGGCCGGCAACGTCTCGTCGTGGAACGAGCGAGCCGTGTCGGGATCCAGCGACAGGTTGAACTGATCCTGCCAGCGGAACTCGAACCGGGCCCGCGACAGCGCATCATCCCAGTCCTGCGCACCCGGGTGGCCTTTCGCCAGGTCCGCCGCGTGTGCCGCGATCTTGTAGGTGATCACACCCGTCTTGACGTCGTCGCGATCCGGCAGGCCGAGGTGCTCCTTCGGCGTCACGTAGCAGAGCATCGCGGTACCGAGCCAGCCGATCTGGGCGGCACCGATGGCGCTGGTGATGTGGTCATAGGCCGGCGCCACATCCGTTGCCAACGGCCCCAAGGTGTAGAACGGCGCCTCGCCGCAGAGTTCCTCTTCCAGTCGGACGTTCTCCGCGATCTTGTTCATCGGCACGTGCCCGGGTCCCTCGATCATCACCTGGACGTCGTGCTCCCAGGCGATCTTGGTCAGCTCCCCCAGGGTCCGGAGCTCGGCGAACTGCGCCGCGTCGTTCGCGTCCGCGATGCAGCCCGGGCGAAGACCGTCGCCCAGCGAGAACGTCACGTCGTACGAGCGGAGGATCTCGCAGAGCTCGGCGAAATGCGTATACAGGAAGGACTCCTGGTGATGCGCGAGGCACCACGCCGCCATGATCGAGCCGCCGCGCGACACGATGCCGGTGATCCGGGCAGCGGTCAGCGGCACGTACCGCAGCAGCACCCCGGCGTGCACGGTCATGTAGTCGACGCCCTGCTCGCACTGCTCGATCACCGTGTCGCGGTAGACCTCCCAGGACAGCGCCGCCGGATCGCCGTTCACCTTCTCCAGTGCCTGGTACAGCGGGACCGTCCCGATCGGGACCGGCGAGTTCCGCAAGATCCACTCGCGCGTTTCGTGGATCTTCTTGCCGGTGGACAGGTCCATCACCGTATCCGCGCCCCATCGCGTGGCCCAGACCAGCTTCTCCACTTCCTCCTCGACCGAACTCGTCACGGCGGAGTTGCCGATGTTGGCGTTCACCTTCACCAGGAACTTCTTGCCGATGATCATCGGCTCGGACTCCGGATGCTGCCGGTTCGCCGGGATCACCGCCCGGCCGCGGGCCACCTCGGCCCGGACGAACTCGGGCTCGACGCCTTCCCGGACGGCGGCGTACCGCATCTCTTCGGTGATGGTGCCGGCCCGCGCGTGCGCCAACTGGGTCAGCGGCGCGCGGCCGGCGATCCAGCCCCGCCGCAAGGCTGGAAGACCAGCCTGTACGTCGATCCGCGCGGCCGCGTCGGTATACGGGCCGGAGGTGTCATAGAGGTCGAAATGTTCGCCATTGGTGAGGTTGACCCGCCTCACCGGGACCCGCAGGTCACCCGAGGAACGGTACGTCTTCTCCGACCCCGAGATCGGCCCGGTGGTGACAGTCGGACGGACATCTAAGCCGGCCTCTAAGCCGGCAGAGTTCTCGATGGTTGTCACAATGCTGCTCCCTACGCCGGAATTACCCGGACAGGTTCGGCGGTCGGCGACGCCGGTTCGCCCAGCCCTGCTCCTGGTCAGGAGCGGGGGGTGCGCAGTCCAGCCGCCCTCTCAGCCCGCTTCGGTGCGAGCTCCCGCGGTATCAACTTGTCGGGGCAACACTAACCCGAGCGGTTCTTCTCACGCCCCGGACCGGTGTGGCGGCGGCCCTGAACCAGTACGGTCGGGTCATGCGCGACATCCTGTATCCGCCGGTCATCGGCTTCGCGAGGACGGCCTTCAAGCTGCTCGACCTGACAATCCAGATGTCCGGCATCGAGAACGTGCCGCGCAGCGGAGGCGCCGTACTGGCGGTGAACCACATCAGTTACGTCGACTTCGTCATCGGCGGGTTCGGCGCGCAGCCGAGCAAGCGCCTCGTCCGGTTCATGGCCAAGGAGGTGTTGTTCCGCAACCGCTGGTCCGGGCCGCTGATGAGGGGCATGCATCACATCCCGGTGGACCGCGGCGCCGGCGCCGCGTCCTACCGCGAAGCTATCCGCTACCTGGGCGAGGGCGAGATCGTCGGCGTGTTCCCGGAGGCGACCATCAGCCGCTCGTTCGAGCTGAAGGAGTTCAAGTCCGGCACGGTCCGGATGGCTGCCGAGGCCGGGGTACCGGTGATCCCGATGGTTCTGTGGGGCACCCAGCGGATGATGACCAAGGACCACCCGCGCGACTTCTCCCGCCATCAGACCGTCGCGATCACCGTCGGCGAGCCGCTCACGGTCGCCCCGGACGACGACCTGGCCAAGGCCACCGCCCAGTTGCGGACCGAGATGACCGGCATGCTCGACCGGACCATCCGCGCCTACCCGGAGCAGCCCGCCGGGGCCTGGTGGCTGCCGGCGGCGTACGGGGGCGGCGCGCCGACCCCGGCTGAGGCTGAGAACCTCGACCAGGAGGAACTGCGCCGCCGCGCCGGTCGCCCGAAGAAGTGATCCCGCCGCACTCATTGAGCCCTTGACCAAGTGCGGGCTCCGCCTGTACGAAGGAATCTTTGGTGTGCATACAGGTACCTGGGGGTCCTGTCGACCGGGAGGCCAGCGGCTCGTCCGCGGTTCTGCCCAACGGTCATCAGCGGCGGGGAAAGCGGGCGGGCGGGAAAACATGGGATCGTTTGAACTTGACGAAGAGCTCCACCTCTTCGAGCCGGGGCTGATGAGCATCCCCGCCGACATCGCGGACGAGGTTCCTGACGCGGGAGCGTATTTCCTGTCCTGGGCGACCTCCACCCTCCCCGCGGACCAGGCCCGCGAGATCGAGGCCGCGGTCAACGGCCGACGGTGTCAGAACGGCTGGTTCCCGCTCGAGAGCCTGGACAATATCGGCCTGATGGACTTCCGGGCCGGACCGTTGACCTTCCTGGCGCGGATGACCGCGAACGATTCCGTCATCATGGAGGTCTGGGCATCCCTGGGCCTGCAGGGAGACGGCAAGCGCCAGGTCGAAGCGACGACGAACCACCTGCTCTTCCAGCAGGGCCACGCCGCCGCCGCGACCTGGGCACGAGCGGTACGCCCCCAGGCGAACCTGAGCGTCGATTTCCTCAGCGAGTATCTGTCCCGCAACTGGGAGGAAGGCGTCGGCTCCATCCTCACCAAAGACTTCCTCAAGGCTGTCAGGAAGTGGAGCCGCTGACGCAGCACCACTCACTGGAACCGCGGAATGAGTTGTCTATTCGAGGATGAGGTGCGCCAGGTAGTAGCACAGGGCCGCCACCAGGCCGGCCGCCGGGATGGTCAACACCCAGGCGACGACGATGCCCCGGGCGACGCCCCAGCGAACTGCCGACAGCCGCTTGGTGGCGCCTGCGCCCATCACCGCCGAGGTGATCGTGTGAGTGGTCGAGACCGGCGCGTGCAGGCCGATCGCCATCACGTACAGTACGGCGGCCGCGACGGCCTCCGAGGCGAATCCGCGAGCCGGGTCGAGGTGGATGATCCGGCGACCGAGGGTGCGCATGATCCGCCATCCAC
>JAWWOY010000888.1:0-3343 GCA_033851195.1 Kribbellaceae bacterium
TCGTCCTCCAGCGCGATCTTCTCCAGCTCGACGGCGATCTTCAGCAGCGGGTTGATGCCCGTCACCTCGAACACGTCGTCGGCGGCCTTCTTGATGATCTTGGCGCGCGGGTCGTAGTTCTTGTAGACCCGGTGGCCGAAGCCCATCAGCCGCTCCTCGCCGGCCTTCACCCCTTCGATGAACGACGGGATGTTGTCCAGCGAGCCGATCCGCCGCAGCATCTTCAGTACCGCCTCGTTGGCGCCGCCGTGCAGCGGGCCGTAGAGGGCGCCGATACCACCGGCAACCGCCGTGTACGGGTCGACCTGGGTGGAGCCGATCGCCCGGACCGCATTGGTGGAGGCGTTCTGCTCGTGGTCCGCGTGCAGGATGAACAGGATCTCCAGCGCGCGCACCAGCCGGTCGTCGGCGGCGTACTTCGGCTCGCTCATCTTGAACAGCATGGAGAGGAAGTTCGCCGCGTAGCTCAGCTCGTTGTCCGGGTAGACGTACGGCTTGCCCTGGGCGTGCCGGAAGGCGAAGGCGCCGAGCGTCGGCATCTTGGCGATCAACCGGCGGATCTGCAGCGCCCGGGACTCCTCGTCGAAGATGTCGCGCGACTCGGGATAGAAGGTGGACAGCGCGCCGACCGAGGCCAGCAGCATGCCCATCGGGTGCGCGTCGTAGCGGAAGCCCTGCATGAAGGTCTTCAGGTTCTCGTGCACGAACGTGTGATACGTCACGTCGTGGGTCCAGGCCTCGTACTCGACCTTGTTCGGCAGGGCGCCGTTCACCAGCAGGTAGGCGACCTCGAGATAGTTCGACTGCTCGGCGAGTTGCTCGATCGGGTAGCCGCGGTACTCGAGAATGCCCTTGTCGCCGTCGATGTAGGTGACGGACGAGCGACAGGAGGCGGTGTTGACGAAGCCTGGGTCGTAGGCGGCCAGGCCGCCGTCGGAGTCGGCGGCGCTGATCTGCTTGAGATCGGCGGCACGGATGGTGCCATCGGTGATGGCAAGGTCGTAGTCCTTGCCGGTCCGGTTGTCCCGGACGGTGAGCGACTGTTCGGTCACAATGCCCTCTTTGGAAGCTGGCGTCATCGCCTGGTGAGTGAGGGTATCGTCGCCGGCGGGACGCGATGGACTGCAATCTTGTCCGCTACGCTAGTGCGGTCGGAGTTCGGTTCCAAGCCAGGTCTCAGCTCAGACCTACTGGCCGGTTGCGCTCACTTTGACCGCAGCATGCTCGCGCCGGTATTCTGGGCGGCTGTTGTGCGTTACCGGTTTTTCCCGCGTGGACGACCACTCGCCGACTCATCAGATTGTCAACCTCTTAGAACGAAGGTCAACGACCGTGCGCACGTACAGCCCGAAGCCTGCTGACGTCACTCGCGAGTGGCTTGTGATCGACGCCACCGACGTCGTGCTCGGTCGGCTCGCCGTCCAGATCGCCACCCTGCTTCGCGGCAAGCACAAGCCGACGTTCGCACCGCACGTTGACGGCGGTGACTTCGTCGTCGTCATCAACGCGTCCAAGATCGCCCTGTCCGGCAACAAGCGGACCGACAAGTTGGCGTACCGCCACTCGGGTCACCCGGGTGGTCTGTCGTCCACCCCGGTCGGCGAGATCCTCGACAAGGACCCTCGCAAGGCCGTCGAGAAGGCTGTCTGGGGCATGCTGCCGAAGAACCGTCTCAGCCGGAAGCTGCTCAACAAGCTGAAGGTCTACGCCGGTCCGGAGCACCCGCACACGGCCCAGCAGCCGAAGACGTTCGAGATCACCCAGATCGCCCAGTAGAGCGATCGACGAGCCAGGTAAACGAGGATTCCCAGCGTGAGCGACATCACCACCGAGACCGGCGAAGACATCGACACCGAGGTGCCCATCGACACCGAGGGTCCGGTCGCCTACACCTCCGAGACGAACCCGACGCCGGAGCAGCGGGCCGAGTCCGGCCGCGTCGCGGTGATCAACCCGGCCGGTGCGACCGGTCGCCGCAAGGAGGCTGTGGCGCGTGTCCGCCTGGTCCCGGGGACCGGTAACTGGACCGTCAACGGCAAGCCGCTGGACGTCTACTTCCCGAACAAGGTGCACCAGCAGCACGTCAACGAGCCGTTCGTCGTCGCCGGCCTCGAGGGCTCGTACGACGTCATCGCCCGGATCAACGGCGGCGGCATCACCGGCCAGGCCGGTGCGCTGCAGTTGGGTGTTGCCCGCTGCCTGAACGCCGCCGACGAGGAGGCGAACCGGCCGGGTCTGAAGAAGGCCGGTCTACTCACCCGTGACGCGCGGATCAAGGAGCGGAAGAAAGCCGGTCTCAAGAAGGCCCGTAAGGCTCCGCAGTACTCCAAGCGCTGACCGCGTTGTCACAGATGGCGCCACCGCGGCTTTTCGGCACGGACGGGGTTCGTGGCCTGGCGAACGTGGACCTGACCGCGGAGCTTGCTCTCGACCTGTCGGTCGCGGCCGCTCACGTACTCGGCGAGGCCGGTGCCTTCGAAGGGCACCGGCCACGCGCCGTTGTGGGCCGGGATCCGCGCGCCAGTGGTGAGTTCCTGGAGGCCGCCGTGGTGGCCGGGCTCGCGAGTGCCGGTGTCGACGTGGTCCGCCTCGGTGTGCTGCCGACGCCCGCGGTTGCCTATCTGACCGGGGCGACCGGCTCCGACTTCGGCGTGATGTTGTCCGCGAGCCACAACCCGATGCCCGACAACGGGATCAAGTTCCTGGCCCGCGGCGGGATCAAGCTCGACGACCAGATCGAGGACGCCGTCGAGGCCCGGATGGGTGAGGACTGGCAGCGTCCCACCGGTGCGGCCGTCGGCCGCGTGCTGGACGACAGCCAGGGCTTCGAGACCTACGTCTGCCACCTGGTCCGGTCCGCCCCGAACCGCTTCGACGGACTGAAGGTCGTCGTCGACTGTGCCAACGGCGCGGCCTCGCTGACCGCCCCGGAGGCGCTCCGCCGGCTCGGTGCCGAGGTGGTCACCTGCGCCTCCAGTCCCGACGGGCTGAACATCAACCTGAACTGTGGCTCTACCCACATGGCCGGCCTCCGCCGCGAGGTGGTCGGCTACGGCGCCGATCTCGGGATCGCCCTGGACGGCGACGCCGACCGTTGCCTGGCCGTGGACTCCACCGGTGAACTGGTCGACGGTGATCAGATCCTCGCCATCCTGGCGCTGGCCATGCGCGACAGCGGCCGGCTCTCCAACGACACCGTGGTCGCCACCGTGATGAGCAACCTCGGCTTCGTCCAGGCGATGGTGCGGGAGCGGATCGCGGTCGAGCAGACCAAGGTCGGCGACCGGTACGTACTCGAGGCGATGAAGGCCGGCGGCCACAAGCTCGGCGGTGAACAGTCGGG
>JAWWOY010000984.1:0-4507 GCA_033851195.1 Kribbellaceae bacterium
CTTGATCGGGCCCGAGATCTGCACACAAGCTGCGAGCCGGTCCTTGACCAAGCCGTCGGCCAAAGCCTCGGCAGCTTCCTCACTATCGGTCGTTGTCATGGCCACGATGTGGGAAGCTGGCACGCTCTGGTCCTCCCGCTCGCTCATGGCGTGAAACTTACACACCTACGCGCTGCATCTCGCGCGGATCTCCTACCGCTTGGTGGTCGGGTGAGTGACGAGCAGCGCGAGACGTTCCGGCATGTGCCGACCCCGGTCACTGATCGGTTCGACCGACGTCTGGCTGTAGTTCGTTCCGGCGCACAGTCGTCGGTCAGTGCTGCGCTCCGGCGTCGTCCTCTACCGTCCGTAGCGGCGCCGTGGACGGGTCGGCGACCAGCAGGACCGGCGTGTGCCGTAACCTCCGTTTTGTCCGCTGTGATCGCCGGACGCAGAAGCCGTCTGGTCCTCTGAGGGGGTTTGACGTGCGCTTTCATCGTGACCTGGTCCCCGAGCAGGACCTCACCTTCAGCGACGTGTTCCTGCTGCCAAACCGTTCGGCGGTTGCGTCGCGGCTCGATGTCGACCTCTCGACCGGTGACGGTAGCGGCACCTCTATCCCGATCGTCGCGGCGAACATGACCGCGGTGTCCGGGCGGCGGATGGCCGAGACGATCGCCCGCTGCGGTGGCCTGGCCGTGATCCCGCAGGACATTCCGGTCGAAGTGGTCGCCGAGGTGGTTTCGTGGATCAAGGATCGGCACACCATCTACGACACTCCGCTCGTGATGCCGCCCAGCGGTACCGTTGGCGAGGCTCTGAACCTGCTGCCGAAGCGCGGCCACGGAGCCGTGATCGTTGTCGACGACGGCCGTGCGGTCGGGGTGGTGACTGACGCCGACTGCGAGGGCGTTGATCGGTACACCCAGCTCGGCGGGATCATGTCCCGCGAACTGTTGGCGTTGCCGGCTGGGATCGCCGCCGAGGAGGCGTTCGACCAGTTGCACGGCGGTCGGCACCGGTTGGCGCCCGTTGTAGACGCCGACGGGCGCATCGTCGGGATCCTCACCCGGCAACGGGCGCTCCGCGCCACGCTGTACCGGCCGGCCGTCGATTCGGCCGGGAAGCTCCGGGTCGGGGCGGCCATCGGAATCAACGGCGACGCCGAGCAGAAGGCGAAGGCACTGCTGGACGCCGGCATCGACGTACTAGTGATCGACACCGCGCACGGTCACCAGGAACGGATGCTCGAGGTGCTCCGCGTCGTCCGCGACCTGCAACCGCAGGTGCCGATAGTGGCCGGCAACGTGGCCACCGCCGAGGGGGTCACCGACTTGGTGGCGGCCGGTGCCGACATCGTGAAGGTCGGCGTCGGGCCGGGGGCGATGTGCACCACCCGGATGCAGACAGGGGTCGGCCGGCCGCAGTTCTCCGCCGTCCTAGAGTGCGCGACCAGGGCACGGGAGCTCGGCAAGCATGTCTGGGCCGACGGCGGAGTCCGGCACCCGCGGGATGTGGCGCTTGCGCTGGCCGCGGGTGCGGCCAGCGTGATGATCGGCTCGTGGTTCGCAGGCACCTATGAGTCGCCCGGTGATCCGCATCGTGACAATGACGGCCGGATCTACAAGGAGAGCTTCGGGATGGCGTCGGCGCGAGCGGTCCGGCTCCGTGCGGCGGACGACACGCCCTTCCAGCGGGCACGCAAGGGATTCTTTGGCGAGGGAATCTCGACTGCGCGGATGTACCTCGATCCGGAGCGGCCGAGCGTGGAGGACGTGCTCGACGCCATCGTGTCCGGCATTCGCAGCTCCTGCACGTATGTCGGTGCCGCGACCCTGGAGGAGTTCCATGAGAGGGCTGTGGTCGGGATCCAGAGCGCGGCGGGCTACACCGAGGGCATGCCGCTCAACACCAGTTGGTGATCCGCTCTGAGCCGCATGTCCTGAACGATGCAGCGGCTCGGTCACGGCGTCGACCTATTTGGTGATCAGTTGGTCCTGGTACCGGGGAGGTGTGCCGTCGTGCCAGGGCAGCACGTTGCCGTGGCGAACGAGTTCGCCGTAGGTCGCCGGGTTGATCCGTTCGGCCAGCACTAGGTCGAGCACTGCTCGCGCGGCTTGTGTCGGTGTTTGCGCCTGGCTGAAGTCGTCGAACCACGGTCGCGATGTCGGGGTGTCCACGAGCCCGGGGCAGACCGCAGCGATCAGAGTCTCCTCGTGCACGTCCTTCGCGCGACGCTGCGCCGCGACCGCCCGCACTGCGGCGACCTGGGCCACCTTGGACGGGACGTTGACCCAGCGCGGCCAGCCCTGTTCCTCGGCCGTCCCAGCATGGATGGCGGCCCGCCAGGACTCGACAGCCTCCTCGACCGCTTCCAGCGAGACGCCATCGAACAGAGGTTGAAGTCGAGGGTCCAGGTGACCGAGGGTGCCGAGCGAACTAGCTACGACGATCAGCCGTCCGCCGGGACGCAGCGCTGGGGCGAACGAACGCAGGATGGCGTGCGTGCCGCCGTTGGCGACGTCGATGAACTCGTCGGCCTGCTCGGACTGCGGCCGGTCCGGGAGTATCCGGGCGACCGCGTTCGACACGACGATGTCTACTCCGCCGTGCTGCTCCTCGAGTTCGACGGCCAGCTTGGCCAGGGCGCCGGCGTCGGTGACGTCGAGCACCCGGCCTTCGACCCGGCTCCTCGTACCCGGAGCGTTGGCGACGAGTGCGGTGGCGTCCGCGACCCGCTGCGCGTTACGTCCGGTGAGCAGTACCAGGTCGTCAGGGCCCATCCGGGCGGCCAGCCCCTCGACTATCGCGAAGCCAATGCCCTGGTTCGCCCCGGTCACAAAAGCGATGCGTGCAGTTGTCATGCCACCCACGCTAGGAATGTGCCGACCATGCTTCAAACGAAAGTAAGGCATATGTGGTATGCGTAATGGTCATGGACTTCAGGGATGTCTCGCTGGTCGCACTGCGGGTCTTCCGAGAGGTGGTCGAGCGAGGCACGCTCACTGCGGCGGCAGCAGCGCTGGGCTACACCCAGTCCGCCGTATCGCGGCAGATCGCCGCGCTCGAGAGGGCGGCGCAGGCCCCACTGCTGGAGCGTCGTCGCGACGGAGTGCGCCTGACCACCGCCGGGGATGTTGTGCTGCGCCACGCCGCGGCGGTGCTCGCACAGATGGATGCCGCAGAGCGGGAGCTTGCCGGTCTGCCCGCCGAGGCCGGGACGGTGCGTCTCGGCTGGTTCAGTAGTGCAGGCGCTGTGCTGCTGCCCGGGGCCATCGCCGCGTTGCGCCGCAGCCACCCCGCGATCACGGTGACCAGCCGGGAAGGCAGCACTCCCTCGCTGGTCCGCGCGCTGCGGGCCGGGACCCTCGATCTCGCGCTGCTGGCCTCGACCCCGCCGTTCCGTCCGCCCGACGCCGCGTCGCCACCGCTGAAGCTGGAGACACTCACCCAACGGAGCCTGTGCCTCGCGGTGCCCGCCTCCCATCCGTTCGCGCGGAATGACTCCGTCGAGGTCGCCGACCTGCGCGGTCAACGCTGGATCGCCAGCCCATCCGCCGGCGAAGAGAAGCTGATGGGGGCCTGGCCCGGTCTGGACGAGCGACCCGAGATCGCGCACACCGCCCGCGACTGGCTGGCCAAACTACACCTCGTCGCCGCCGGCTGCGGACTGACCACCATGCCTGCCTCACTCGCTTCCGTTGTGCCCCCGGGAGTGCGCGTGCTGACCGTCCGCGGTGGTCCGCAGGAACAGCGACGCATCGTCCTGGCGCGGCTCCCGCACCCGCTCCCGGAGCCAGCCGCCCGCCTCGCCGACGCCCTGCGCGCGGCCGCGGCCGATGTGGGTACGCCGATATAGCCCGGAAAAGGTCGGTGTGGGTGTTTAAAGTGCTCGGTATGACCTACGAATTCCAAGTCACGGTTGATTCCGCTGCCCCGCACACTCTCGCCGACTGGTGGGCCGACCTGCTCGGCTGGCAGGTAGAGCCGAGCGACGAGGCGTTCATCCGCCGGATGATCGCCGAGGGGCATGCTTCGGAGGAGGAAACGGCCACCCATAAGGGCTCTCTGGTGTGGAAGGAGGGCGCTGCGATCGTCCATCCGGACGGATCGGGCAGGCGCATTCTGTTCCAGTGGGTGCCAGAGGCCAAGACTGTGAAGAACCGTCTCCACCTGGATGTGCGAGTCGGAGTAGACAAGGTCGAGGCGGAGATGGAGCGGCTTGCCGGGCTCGGTGCGACGTTCCTCCACCACGGCCGTCAGGGACCGCACACCTGGGTCACCGTCGCGGACCCGGAGGGCAACGAATTCTGCCTGTCTTAGACCTTTCCGAACAACCCGTGGCAGGGTAATCGGGTGCGGCCAGCGTCCAGCGATGAGAGAGTCGGGCCGTGACAGGTGATCGCGACGGCTCGGTGCGGACGGAACCTCCACCGGAGAATCAGCTCCTCGAGATTGCCTGCGACGAATCCGGCTACGAGGGCGAGAAACTCGTCGGCGGGACGACCGACGTGTTCGCGCACGGCAG
>JAWWOY010001033.1:0-18766 GCA_033851195.1 Kribbellaceae bacterium
GTTCCGGTTCTTCAAGATGCCGCCGCCGGCGCGGCCGACGGCTGAGCAGGTGATGTACTGGGTCGCAGCCACCTTGCCGTTCCCGCAGACGCATGTCGCAGTCAGTCCGAAGCCGGCCGCGAATGTCGTCAACTTCCCGACCTGGGTGTGGCTCACCGATGCCAAGGGCAACTACGACCCGTCCGCCTATGCGGTGAAGTCGAAGGAAATCCAGCTCTTCGGCTACGGCTTGCGGTGGCAGATCGTTCCCAGGTTGACGATCAACCCGGGTGATGGCGGAACACCGCCGTCCTGCACAGGGATCGGCACCCCCTGGTCGGAGTCGGCCGACGAATCTGCTGCCTGCACCGTCACTTACGCCAAGTCGGGCAGCTACACCCTGACCGCCACCGTCGGCTGGACCGTGCAGTGGTGGCTGAACGGCGCCGCTCAGAGCGATCTCGTCGGCCCCGACAACACCGCGACCGTCCCACTCACCGTCCGCGAAATCCAAACTGTCGGCCGACGCTGATCGGATGCTGTTCGCCGCACCCGCGAGGTGCTCCCGGCTGCGGTGGTTCCGCCGCCTGCCGCAAGTACGGCGGCGTTGGCCGGGTCGACCAGGTAGTCGACCCACTTCTTGACCTCGCGTTGTAGTTGGCTGTTTCCTTGACCGCTTGATCCCTTGGCTTCGCTGCTTGGGGGCAACCCTCATTCGTGTAGCCCACAGCTCCTGTGAGATCGACGTCCTTGAGGTCTATCTGCGATAGATCCACGCCTCCCGTTGCCTCACCGACCGGCGGCCCTTCCAGCAGCGCAATCCCGTCGGCACAGCGCTGGTCAGTCAGCTCACGCGCCGGGCCTGTATGCGGCCAGGTAGAAGTTCCTCGATCAGCGATTGAGTCTCTGCGCTGAGCAGCAGACCTTCATTCTGGGCTGTTTCGCCGACGAGCTGGACGATACGTTCGGCGGCGGCCGGACCGCCGTGACGGTACTCGGCCACCAGTAGGTCACGCCAGAGTGGCTCCGAGCCCACAGCCAGCCGAAGACCGGCGCGCGCTGCGGCCGCCGCACCGGCGGGATCGTCGTCGCCGAGGGTGAGTTCGGCTAGCCGATGCGCGGTCTGTACAACGAGATCGGGTACGACCCGCTCCAGGTGGACGCGGGCGATCCATGAGTAGGCGCCCGGCGTGCGGCCACTCATGAACGGTCCGCGGACCAGGTGCATGGCGCGGCGGAGCAACTCCCGCTCGTCCCTGGTCGTCTGGGCGGTTCTGCTGCGGCGGACCAGTTCGGAGAAGCAGTGCCAGTCGATGGCCACCTCGGGTCCGAGGTAGAGCCGGCCGGTGGCGTCGCTGCGCAACTGGTGGCCGCCCTGGGAGTCGGTACCGAGCCACTGCCGGACTCGCTGCACTGTTGCGTCTCGAACGTCCGCTGTGACACCACGAGGCCAGACAGATGCCGCGAGCACGCTTGGGTGCACACCGCCGGGATGTAGGGCCAGGAAGGTGACGACTTCGGTGGCTAGCGGCAACCGGGCCGGGTCCAGGTCCCCGGGGGCCCGTACGTCGAGCCGGCCGAGTGCTCCGACCCTCACCTTGGCCGTGACCCAGGTGGCGTCGTCGCCCGAGCGGCCGGTCTGCGGGACCCGGAGCGGTCCGGTGAGATCAGTGGCGGTCGTGGTGCGGGCAGAGGCGAGCAGGTCGGTGACCAGGTGTACTGAGGATTCCGCCAAGCGGCTCGCCCGCACAGTGAGGTCGAGCGATGGGATCCGGAGCATGCCCGATTCGTCGACGAACAGCTGCCACCGCGCTCCCTTCACCGGTCCGGCCACGAGCAGCCCGAATCCCGTTCGCCCCTGGCCGGCCAAGGCAGCCAGCCGGGCGGCTGAGTCGTTGCTCGGCGGTGCGCCCAGTACGACGTACCGGGGTACTTCGTCGACGGCGCGGCCGACCCGCCCGGACAGGATCTCGGTCTCCGAGCCGCCCCGTTCGAGCTCCGGGATCAGTGCGTCGATATCGCGGACGACCCGGAGCCGGTCGCTGAGAATCTCGTCGAGTGCTTCGGGAAGGGACCAAGTGGTCACCTCGAGCAGGTCGGCCCATGGATTCGTCGCGAGTTGCACCGCGACGGAGTTCGCGACCTCGCGCGCGACCACCGCGTCGCCCTGGATGCTCACCGCGCCGCTCGCAGCTTCCAGGTCGACCAACGCGTCGCGGCCGTTCTCGTCCCGGCCGAGACAGACCAAGGCCGGGTACGGCGCCGGGCCGCTCGCATCGGGGTCCACCTCGGTGCGGTACAGCCGCCAGCATCGGCCCTCGTCGAGGTCTTGCCATGGAGTTGGGGCGGGCGCCTGGCCTGGGGCGATCAGGAGGTCGATCTGCTCGTCATCGACCAGTGCGGCGAAGACCGGTGGCAGCGGCACTCCGATTGCCTCACATGTGCCGCCCAGTGCACGCAAGGCCCGGTCGAGCGCTACCGACCGGGACGGGTCGCCACCGACCCGCAGAGCGACCTCCGCCGCTGCGACTGCCTGCTCAGGGTCAGCCCCTCGGCGCCGCCGTCGCTCCACCAGTAGCAGCGCGAGCAGGCCCGCGGTGAGTAGACCACCTCCCAACAGGTCAGCAGGGAGCCGCCACCGGGCGTCGGTCTGGATGCTGCTGGAATCCCCTTGAGTCTGGTCGCCGCTGTCCGGCAGTTGGCGAGCATCGTGGGTTCCGGCGTGGCTTTCCGGCTTTTCGACCGGCTTCGGGTTCGCAGCCTGCCGGTGCTCTTGGACGGTTGCAAGGGGCAGCCGTGGCACTCCCACGGCATCCTCGGGCATGACCAGGTTCCAGCCCGGCATGATCAGCCGCGCAAGGTGGAGACGCTCCCCGTCGGGCTGGACCCTCTCCTTGTTGAGCTCGTAGATCTCGTGGTACCGGCGACCGTCCCCGAGGTGCCTTTCCGCTATGTCCCAGAGGCTGTCGTGATGGTGCCCGTGCGGCGCGTTCACGACGTAGACCTTCTTGCCGGCCAACGGGTCGGTGTTGCGTACCGCGACCTGGGCGCCGGTGGAGCTGCCCGGGTCAGCGGTGGCGGCCTCGGGACCGGTGTGCTGTGCACCTTGATGGATCGTGCTGACCGTATGAGCGGCCGACTCCGCCGGACTAGGTGGTGTCGTGCCGGCGGCTGCCTGACCAGCCGCGATACCGGTGACGATGAGGGCGCTGACGAGGACCCTCGCGAGGCGCTGGCTCCCGCCGCCGAGCGGGATCGGTCGTGGTACGCCTCGACCACGGACGGCGTTGGCGAGCTCGGCCGCCAGACAGACGACGAAATGGAGCCAGGCCAGCCAGACCACCACGGTGAGAACGGTCAGCAGGGTCTCGATCCCGATCGATTGCGTGAGGCTCTCTCGCGTCGGCCACCCATGGGGGAGCGGCGGCGGACCCGTGAGGGCCAGCAAAGCGACCGGGACGCCGGCGATCAGCAACAGCAGGGCCACGGCGGCCAGCAAGGCGGGGGCGACCGGGCGGCGCAGCTCTGGCTTGGCTGCCGGTTCCAGAAAGCGTTGCGGACTTGGCGTTTGAGTCATCGTGTGTCTCCTCTACGGTCCGTTCACCGCAGCCGCAGTCGCCTCACCGCGGACTGTGAACGACCCGATGCCGACCAGCGATAGCAGGGTTGTGTCGACGCTGCCCTCTGCCGACGTGGTGACCTTGTCACCGTCGACCGTCACCGAGATGTTCCGGTAGCCGCGGTCGGCCATGAATCCGGTCGCGCGATCCGTTGCCGCGGCGGGGTCGACGATCAGTTCGCCGCGGTCCCGTAGCGCAACCTCGTCGAGCGCGCCCGCACCGTAGCGCGCGGCTTGCTCGGCATCGTCGGTGATCCGCTCCCGGCCGTTGAGTGCCAGGCCGCCGTCGATCACCAGGCCGGCGCCGACCAGCAGCACGGTGGCGAACCCGAGCATGAACACGGTGGCCGATCCTTGTTGCCCGCGGCCGTTCATCCCGTTCTCCGGTACTTGTCCAGGGGCGCCGAACTGCTGGCGCTCAGTCGCTTCGACCCGGGCAGGCCGATCAGGCCCAGACCGGCGTACGAGACGTCGCAGGTAATGGTCACCGTGATGGTGCCCCCGGCAACGAACTCGCCCGACATCAGGACCGGTTGGCAACGGTCCGGGTTCTGCAACGAGGCTGCGGCGACGTCGTCGGCGACGGACTCGGCCGCCGCAGCGGTGCGTTCGAGCGACGCCGCGCGGACGGCATCCCGGCTGACGGCCTCGATATCGCCGCGCACCGCGACGTACCGGCCGCCTGCCACCACGAGCACGATGAAGGCCATCATGACCGGGGCCAGCAGCACGATCTCGACCGCCATCGAGCCGCGGTCACCACGACGGCGGCGATCAGCGGTCCGCACGGAATTCCTCCAGAGGTCCTTGCACGACCTGGGTCACGGTCGGCGGGTCGACGAACGGGGTGATCTTGAGCGCGTGACCGGTCACCACCACCCGGACCTGGGTGGTGCCGATCGGCTCGACCGTCACCGTGACGTCCTCGAGGATGCCCTTGCCGATCTTGTCGGAGTACGCCGAGCCGGCTGCCTCCGCGGCTCCGCGGTCCAGGGTCGTGCGGGCTGTCCGTGCCGCCTCCCGGGCCGCCGCCGAGGCTGCTTGGTTGCCGAGGTAGATCAGTGCGAACTGGATGGTGAGGAAGATCGCCAGCATCAAGATCGGCGCGTACATCACCAGCTCGACGCTGCTTGCACCTCGTTCCGAGCGCCACGGCGGCCTGCGTTCGGACTTCATTGTCCGGTTTTCGCCCTGTCAGCCAAGGTTCAGGCCGTCGGCCTTGCCGGTCAGCTTCTTCAGGATGATCGCGCCGACCGCGAGCGCCACCCCGATCAGCAGGGCGGAGATGAGCACCCACTCGACCGCCGAGGCACCGTGCTCGGACGACCGCGCGCGGTCGAGCCGGGCACCGATCAGGACGCGGAGCAACAGCACCGCCTGGTTCGTCGAACAGCTCATCATCATCGTTCCTTCCTCTGGATGGTCCGGCAGCCGCGGCGCCTCACAGCCCCATCACCCGGGCGACCGCTGGATAGATCAGAAAGAGCAGGAAGCCGACACACAGCAGCATCTGGGCCATCAGCATCGACTGGGACCGGGCCTGCGCCCGGCCTTCGGTATCGGCCAGCTCACGGCGTCGCATCGAGACCGCCCGAGCCGTCAGGGACTCACGCACTTTGGCGCCGTCCTCGGCGACCAGGGCGAGCGCCGCGGACAGATCGCGTAGCTCGTCGATGGACAGTTCGTCGCCCAGCTCGCCGAGCGCGGCCCAGGGCGTGATTCCTTGCAGCCGGGCGGTTTCGAGGGTGTCGCGGATCCGGACGAACGCCCAGCCGTCGCTGATGCCGGCCGCCGACGACAACGCCTCCGGTACGCCGCGACCGCCGGCTAGGTTCATCGCGACCAGGTCGAGGAACGAGCTGACCACATGCCGGAAGTCGCGCCGACGGTCCGCTGCCACGGTGCGCAGCTGAGCCGTCGGCAACAGCAGTCCGAACGCCGCACCAACCAGCGACAGCCAGATCGGAACCACGGTGGGGATGCCACCGGTGACCACGCCGACCGGCGCCAGCAGCAGGATCGGCACGAAGAATCCAGCTACGCCGGCCATCAGGCTGGAAGCCAGGTGCGCCTCCAGCGACCGCCCGACCACGCCAAGATCCGCCCGGACGGAGATCGGCAGTTGGATGCCCCGGGCATCGAGTGCGCGGCGTAGGTTCGCGCCCAGCCGGCGCAGCCGTAGCGACTCCGCCTGGTGCCGGCGGTCCGCGGTGAGGCTGACCTCCTGGCGGAACCTCCGTCGGTCCGCATCCAGCTGCAACAGCCCGACCGCGCCGTCCGGGGTGGATCGGTCCAGCAGCCGGATGCCGAGCACCAGACCCGCGCCGACGACGGCACCGCAGAGCATGATCAGTGTCATCGTCGGCTCCGGCTCTCGGCGTCGGGCAGTCGATCGCGCGCGTGCAGGAATCGCTCGGGCACCTCGAAGCTGGCCAGCCGCCGCAGCCAGAAGAACCCGATGGCGTAAAGCCCGAGGATCAGCAACAGGACGACCTGACCGGCCAGGCTGGAGTACGGCGCGACATAGTCGCGGTTGAAGATCGAGAGGCCGAACACGAACAGCAGCGCGACCGCGATCACGATGTGTACGCTGCGGCGGGTGCTCCGCCGGCTGGCGTTGACACGCTGGCGCATGTCGAGCGCTGCCCGGGCGGACTCCGACAGCGAAGTCAGCACATCGCGCAAACCGGGACCGCGCAGCCGAGCATTCAGGATCAGGGTCGCGACGATGAGGTCCACGCTCGAGTCGTTCATCTCGTCGGCGAACTTCTGCAGAGCCGGTGGCAACGGAACCCGCACCCGGAGCCGATCCGCGAGGGCGGACAACTCCTTCACGATCGCCGGCGAGGCGGCATACGCGGTGGCCGGGATCGCCTGTTCGAGTCCGACCGCCCCGGCGACGGTGTCGCGCAACGACTCGGTCCAGGCAGCGACGCCCTCGAGTCGGGCGATCGCGACCCGCTCCTCGCTCGCACCACCGAACAGCTGGGGCCATGCGAACACCAGGACACCACTGGCGATCGCTGCGACCGGCCAGCGGGTCAGCAACAGGATCAGCAGGGCGACCCCGATCGCGATGGGCACTCGCAGACCAGCCTGGCGCAGCGCGCCGAGCACCGCCGACGGCGGCTTCAGCTCGACCGGCTGCTCCCGGGGGATGAGTGCCAGCACCAGCACCGAAAGCGCGCCGCCGACCACCGCGCCGGCCAGCACGATCAGGAGCAAGGACAGTGACGGGGTAGTCATGAGGCCCATCCAGCCGGGGCGCCGGCCCGGTAGCCGACGGCCTGTAGTTCCGGCAGGCAGCTGATCGGTGCGGCCGGAACCGCTACACCGTCGAGGCCAGCGGCGAAAATCTCGCTGGACAGCACCCTGCCGTCGACGCCGTTGACTTCGCGGACCGAGGTAACAATCCGGCGTAGGTCGCCGCCGGTCGCGAACTCGTTGCGGCGTTCCACGAAGACGACGAAGTCGATCGCGCCGGCGATCAGCATCATGGTCGCGTCCGCCGGCAGTCGCTCGGCCGACTGGATCGCGTAGGTGCAGATCCGGTTGAAGACCTCCAGCGACGAGTTCGCGTGAATGGTCGACAGGGAGCCGTCGTTGCCCTGGCTCATCGCGTTCAACATGGTGACGATCTCGTCACCGAGCACCTCACCCACGATCACCCGGCTGGGGTTCATCCGCAGGCTGCGGCGGACCAGTTCGGCCATCACGATGGCGCCCTGTCCTTCGGAGTTCGGCAGCCGTTCCTCCATCGCCAGCACGTTCGGGTGCAGGTCCTCGAACTCACCCAGGCCGAGTTCCAGCGCCCGCTCGACTGTGATCAGCCGTTCGATCGGCGGGATCTCGTTCGCCAGCGCCCGCAGCAAGGTGGTCTTCCCCGCATTGGTCGCACCGGCGATCATGATGTTCTTCCGGGCGCTGACCCCCGCGGACAGGAAGGAGGCCAGCTCCGGAGTCACCGTGCCGTACTCGACCATCATTTCCAGGCTCACCCGCGCCAGCCGGGCGCGCCGGATCGACAGCGACGGCCGAGCGCAGACGCCCATCAGGGCCGACAGTCGGCTGCCGTCGGGCAGTCGCAGGTCGAGCTGGGGGTTGGCCGAGTCGAACGGCCGGCTGGCCAGGCCGGAGTAGGCGGCCAGGGTCTGGATCAGCTCGACCAGCTCGTCGTCGGTCTCCGCGACCGGGTCACCCCGCTCCTCCCGGCCATCGGCGTATCCGATGAAGACGCGGTCGCATCCGTTGACGTCGACGTTTTCCACCATCGGATCGTCCAGAAGGGGTTGCAGCCGGCCGACACCGAAAAGCGCGGCATGGATGCCGTCGGCAAGTTCCTGCTCGTCGGTGGCGCTGGGCGGCGTCCGGCCCGCGGCGAGTTCGCCGCGGGCATGGGCCTCGAGGACCCGGCCGACCACCGCGCGGGCGAACTGCCGCTCGTCCTCGGCGCTCATCTGGGGCAGCCCGTTGGCGGTGTCCTCGCGGCGCTGGCGCGCCAGCACCTCGGCGACTTCCTCGCGCAGACTGCGTACTAGCGACTGGTCCATCAGGGCCGACCCCAGTTCTGGCCGAGCGGCTCGGGCTGGGCCGCGTCAAGCCGGTCGCGGCCGAGGGCGCGGAGCCGGTCACCGATCTCGGCTGCTGAGCGCGTCAGCAACGACTGCCGGCTGCGGCGGCCGTCGCCGTTGCGGACCGCCGTCGCAGCCTTGTCATCCTCGGCCAAGAGGCCAAGCACCGAGGCATGCAGCCCCGCCTGATCGAGGATCGACTGCACGCTGCCGACGGTCCGCGCATCCCGGTACGACGTGATCAGAGCGACGCCGACCGGCACAGCGTCGTTTGAGCCGAGTCGGAGGATCTCGGCCAGGCCGCGGATCAGCTCCCGCAGGTGCGAAAGCCCTTCCAGTGTTGGCCGTGCGAGCATCAGCACGGCATCGGCACTTTGCAGGACGGGGACAGTGGCCGAGCCTGGCATCAGCCGGCCGCAATCGGCGATCACGTCGCGGCCGGGCACAGAACGAAGCGACTTGGCCAAGTGCTGCCAGGTGGGACCGAGGCCCTGCACCTGGCCGGGTGAGCTGACCCCGACCAGGACCTCCAACCCGCCGGAGATCTGCTGCACGTGATCGGCCAACTGGACCTCTGAGTTCCCCCGGCGGACCGCCGCACCGAGAGAGAGCAGCCCCCGATCAGGATCGAGCGGGCCGCCGGACTGGTCGCGGTAGCGCAGGGCCACATCGCCGCCGGCCGGATCCAGGTCCGCAAGGATCGGCACTCCGGGCCAGATCCCGGCGAGCACGACGGCCGAGGTGGTGACACCGGGTGAGCCTTTCGCGGCGGCGAGGACGTAGAGGCCCACTACTTGTCCTCCAGCGAGGTGCCGCTCTTCAGCAACGCGACTGCGATCCGGTTGTTGCCGGAGGCATCGGTCACGGCCTGCACGTCGGCGCGATCGACCAGTATGGTGGCTGTCCTCACCGCGGTCGAGGACTTGTCGCCGAGAGAGGTCGCCTTCTTGTCGTCCGCGCCGACCGCCAGCACGGTGGCCTGACCGATCACCGCCGCTGGAGTCGACCCCTGGCCGATCCGAACCAGTTCGACGCGGTCCCCCGAGAACACGCCCTCGGATGGCATCCGCCCGGCGACGAGCACGATGCCCACCGCAGCCTTGCCCGCCTGGACCGGTGCGGTCCTGGTCAGCATGCCGGCGTCCAGCAGTTGGCCCTTGCCCATCGTGACCTTTGCGTACAGTCCGACCACCTCGGACGCCCGGGACACCGGCACCAGGCCGGGCACGTCACCGGCCACCCGCGTCTCGGTGAGGTCCGCGCGGGTGATCTTCGCCCCGACGCCAACATCCTGGGAGACCTGGATCACCGCCTGCCGCTGGTCCATCCGGACGGCGAGCAAGCCTGCGACCAGCGCACCACCGCCGACCAGCAGCGCCGCCAGGGCCGCGACCGCGGGCCGTCGGCGACGAGGAGCGGTAGGGAGACGGCTGGCGGATGACGTAGGCCCCGTAGTCCCAACGCCGCGCTGCGCGCGCTGGCGCTGGCGATCCGCGGACTCCGTGCCGGCTTTGCTCGACATCTGACCGCTCTCCTCAAGGCCCAGCGGGCACCCTCTACACGACGATCTGCGCCCGCCCTACCGTGCGTCCGCAGCCTAACTTCCGACCCGGTCAATCCGCCTCACGATATCTCGACTACCGGTCACCCTTCGATCACGAACGGTCGCGGCATCCTGCAACTTTTCGCGATCGGTTGAGAACCCTCTGTCACCTACAATCAGGTCTTTGCATCAGACTTAGGGGAGGCTAGGGGTGAGACAGTATCGCGCGGTGGTGGCAGTTTGCAGTCTGTTGCTGGCCCTGAGTGCCTGCGGCGGCAATGACGCGACTCAGGCAGCTAGCCAGACATCAGTACTCCCGACAGCCACACCTTCGCCTACACCGACCGCGAAGCCGACTGTGGACCCGACGACGGCGGCGAAGGCCAGGATCCTCGCCGACTACGCCTATTTCTACGCTTTCTACATCAAAGGTGCCTTGCACGGCGGCGTCAGCTATCCCTACGAGCAGGTGATGACGGGCGGCGCGCTCAGCGCGTTCAAGAGCTTCATCGCCGCCACCAAAGGACTCCGCGGCGCGAGGTTCACCGGAAGTGCCCCGTTCCTGGGGTCCGAAGTCACCGCCCTGGACCTGCGGGCGAAGCCGGCTACAGCGACCGTCGTCGCTTGCGTCATCGACAACGTGACGGGTACCGACAAGGCCGGTAAGCGCATCTTCTCGCCACCTGGAAAGGTCTCCAGGGTGGACAAGGTTCAACTGATCAAGGGCCGCTGGATGGTGTTCTCCACCGACGTGAAGTCCGAGTCTGTCGCGTGTCAGCAATGAGCCCATTCCGTCTCGCACCGCGATGCTGCTCATTGTCGGGACCATGTTCGTCTCGGCGCCCTCTACACCCGCCCTCGCTTGCGATCCGACTGGCGGCATGATGGTGGGGGGCAAGCTAGCGCAGGGAGGCGTCGGTTGTCAGGATAGCCATCTTGCCGATGGGAAGAACGACAAGACCAAGTGGACCAAGGGCGGACAGCCGCCCTTGTGCGTCTGGGTCCCACAACCTGGCTACGTACCGCTCCCCGGCGAACCCACCGCCGGACCAAGCGGACAGTGGTACGCCAAGTTCTGCAAATTCGGCCAGTACAAGACCCTCGCCGACTTCGAAGCCGAGATGGCCTCCTGGAACGACTACTCGACCATGGCCCGCGGCCACATGATCCGCCGCGCCGGCATCGAATACCGCTTCTTCAAAACCCCACCACCCGCGCGGCCGACGGCCGAACAGGTCATGTACTGGGTGGCGGCGAACTTGCCATTCCCTGAGACTCATGTTGCGGTCAGTCCGAAGCCGACCGCGAATGTCGTCAACATCCCGACCTGGGTCTGGCTCACCGATGCCAAGGGCAAGTACGACCCGGCCGCCTACGCGGTGAAGTCGAAGGATATTCAACTGTTCGGTTACACCTTGCGCTGGCAGATCGTGCCTCAGATGACCATCAGCCCTGGCGACGGCGGCACACCGCCGTCGTGTGCCGGGATCGGTATTCCGTGGTCTCCGGGGGCTGACGAGGCCGCTGGGTGCACGGCTACTTATGCGAAGTCGGGTAAGTACAACTTGACTGCGACTGTGGGCTGGACAGTCCAGTGGTGGCTCAATGGCGCACCTCAAGGCGACCTCCGCGGTCCCGACAACACCGCCACCATCCCCATCACCGTCGGCGAAATCCATACCCTCGTGCAACGCTGATCCACTGACCCTTTGCCGCACCGACGACCTGCAGGAACCTGCAGATCTGCGACCACGAGGAGGCATTCTGTGCTCGTGCCCCTCGCCATCATTAGGTTGGTCCGCAACTAGCGCGGCCAGCGCCACTCGAGAAATGGGGACACCAATGAATGCCATGGTCGGCGGTAGCCTGCCGGAGATGGACGCTTTGAAGACGAAGCTGGACGCCTTCAAGACGGAGCTCGGCCAGCTGAAGACCGCCTCCACCAAGGTCGTCACCAGCACCACCTGGAAGGGCAAATACGCGGACGACTTCCGCGCCGCGTGGGAACAATGCCAGAAGAACATCACCAACATCGAGACTGACCTGAACCACGCCGCAACCGCGGTCCAGAAGAACCGCCAAGCCATCGCGGCGGCGACGGGCAGCTGATCCTCGCCGGGCCGGCCGGGGATACCTCGGCCGGCCGGGCCTGTCTCGTCCTGAATCAGCGGGTCGGCTTTGAAGGCGAGGGAGGGCGCGGAGTTGATGTGCTGGGCACGAAAGGCGGATAGGTCCGCGATGCCTGGCTCGACAGCTGCAAGGACGCTGCCACTCGTTGCACCAGATTCGCTGAGTCCTTCACCGCGTCCCGTCCCTTACCGGGCCGATAAATCCGCAGATTGATGTACCAGTCGCCGATGATCGCCACTGCGACAGCACCGGTCCGAAGCTCGCCCATCTTGGTTCCGTCCAAACGGCTCTGGTACGCGGTTTCGGCGAAACCTATCGGGTTGTCCGCCGGGAACAACGTCCAGTTCGGCTTCGGATTCTTCAACTGCCACACGGTGAACCCCTCGTCCAGCGCCCGATCCCACACTACGACTTCGAAGACCTTGGACTTCCCTGCCTCGGTGCGAACGAAACAGCCTGAATCTCGCAGCGGCTGACTACCGCCGCGGCCCTGGAGGTTTCCGTCCGCCGTCAGCGCCGTGGTGCCGACAGCAGCCACGACGTCAGCCTTCGGCACGAATCCGCACAACATCTCGCCGGCAACACCGAGCGTCGAGTACGTCGGTTCCGGATCCTGATCACTGGTGCAGCCTGCTGCGGCAAGACAGGCCAGCACCGTTGCGACGATGCGCAACCGGCAACCTCCGCTCCGCCTGACTGTCCTCACCGAATGTTCGGGAACTGGTTGTTGTACGGATCGTAGACGTTGCCCTGAATCCATTCATTGTCTCCGTAGTTTCGCGCCCAGCTCTGGTACTCAGGGCTCGCGAGGTCGAACTGGAGCGGCTGATCGGCAACCCAATCTCCGCCTTGCCCCGGATGGCCCTTGAGGGCGGTCGACGGCACACCCTGATACGTCGCTCCGCCCTTCGCCTTGTTGGCCGCCTCGAAATGCTCCGGCTTCAGATAACCGGCCCGGAGCATGAGGTTGAAGGTGTTGTCCCGGAGCGCGATCCTGCACCGCGGCATGGGCCAGCCCACGACCACTGCCGAGCCAGCGCTGGATCTCCTGGCCGCATCCGGCACGCCGGACTGAGAGTAGCGCTGGGCGAGGTCCATTCTCACCCGGAACTCTCGACAGACCGTTGGATTCTGGTCACAGCCTGTTGCAACTTCGTGCAATCCTTGCGTTATTCAGGACCCTTCGTTGATTAATGGCCTGGCGCTCATATCAGGGTTCAAGTGCTGAGTATGAGCGGGTGGCTCTAGTTGCGCCGCCAGGTTACGAAGGTCTGGCGACTTGGATGCGTTCCCATTGGCCGGCGGAGACCAGTAGGGCGCGCCCTGCCGGTGCTCCTCCGGCCAATCCGCGGGGCAGTTGGATCCCAAAGATTTCGGCGTCGTCGTACTTCTGGGGGTTGAGGACGATCCCCGCTCGGGATTTCTTCATCGCTGCCACTGGGCCTCGGTACATGCTGCTGAGGTCTGATGCGGTGCCGGCTCCGATCATCAGGTTCCCGGTGTCGCGCAGCAGGGCGACCCGCGCTTCGATCAGTTCGGCCAGCGGACTGTCCATGCCGAGTAGCTCGAGGTCGTCGATGACTACGGCGTACGGGCTCTTCAGACCGTCGAGGATCGCGCTCACTTTGTTGCTGTCGGCATCGGCTCCGAAGACACCGATGACTCCTTCGGCTCCGACCAGGTCACGGAGCGGGCTGCGCCGGGGTACGACGGCTACGACTTGCCAGCCGCGCGAGGTGATGGACCCGACCATGGTGAGCAGTGTCGTACTGCGGCCAGACCGTGGCGGGCCGACCACGACGATGCCCGGGCCGTGCTCGAACGCGTCGAAGGCGCGCATTCCCAGGGAATCGCCGCCGACTCCCACGAGCACCTCGGTCGGCCTGAGCGGCTGCGGGCTCAAGGCAAGGGCAGCATTCGCGTCGATCGAAACCGGCAGCGGATCTACCCTGAACGGCCGCAGGGTGAGCGGAATGTCGGCCAGGGGAGTGGCGCGTTCTGCGATCTCGTGCAGAGCGGCCACTTGCGCCGTACCGTCGTCATCCTCGGTCAGCAACGCCACCTGGGTCTCCAACAGACCCTGCGCTCTGAATCCCCGGCCGGGCGGGAAGTGCTCCGGCACCTCTTTGGCCGGCATCCCGATCATCAGGAAGTCCGACGGGTCGGTCATGCGCAGCAGCAGCCGATCCTCTAGCAGGGTGGAGATCCGGCCTACCAGGGCGGTCCGATCTGCGGTCATGATGACCTTCACACCGGCTGCTGCCCCCTCCTGCAGGATCTGTAGCCAAGCCTCCACCAATCGGCCACCGTCGACGGACTCGAACGCGGCGGTGAAACCCTCCCAGCGGTCAAGCAGCACCATCAGGTAGGGCAACCGCTCGTCCGGCTCGCTCCGTCGGCGCTGTTCGGCGATGTCAGCGAAGCCGCTCGCCGCTAACTGTTGCTGACGTTGACCGATCGCCGCCTGTAGTCGGTTTGTCAGCCGGGTCAGCCGATCCACCTGGTCGCGGGCCACCACGGCGCCCGTGTGCGGCAGGCGTACCAGTGGCAGCAACGCGTTGTTGCCGCAGTCAACGCCGTACAGGTGCACGTCACGTGGCTCGATCAGCCGACCGATGGAACCAGCCAGAGCTCGCAGGGTGGCTGAGCGACCGCTGCGCGGTGCACCGATGACGGCTAGGTGTCCCGCCGAGTCGAGCTCGTACGTCGCTACCGCGCGGCTCTGCTCGTGTGGGAGGTCGGCCATACCGAAGGGGATCGGCGGCAAGCTTCCGTCGCCATCAGCCGAGGCAGTCGCCAGGTCGGCCAATGTCACCCGGTTCGGCAAGGGCGGCAGCCACGGACTCGGCGGCGTCTTCACCCCGGCCAGATTCGCAGCGCCCTGCAGGGCCTTCACCAATGAAGCCAAGTCGGTCGGCACCATGACGTCGTCCTCGGCCTGATTCGGGCCGAAGCCGACCGGCCGACCTAGGTCTTCCCATCGCACCGGCAGGGCACCGATGCTCGCGGCAACCAGTCCGGGCGGCCGACCACCGATTCGCGAAGTCTGGAAGGGGATCAGCGACGAGTGACCCAGCCGCGCGTAACCGCGTCCGGGGGTGGCTTTGGAAATGTAGGCGGCATCCGGCCCCTCGATTACGTCCGAACTGTCACCTGCGTCGGTGACCCGGAGCGCGATCCGCAGGTTGGTGTTGGCCTTGATGTCATTGGTGACCACGCCGGCGGGCCGTTGGGTGGCGAGGATGAGGTGGACCCCCAGCGAGCGCCCGCGCCGGGCGATGTCGACGATGCCGGTGACGAAGTCCGGCAACTCCGAAACCATTGCGGCGAACTCGTCGATCACGATCAGCAACCGCGGCATGGGCTCGTCCCCGGGCGCCGTCCGCTCCAGGTATTCCTCGATGTCCTTGGCGTTGGCCCGCTTCAGTTGGTGCTCGCGACGATGCAGCTCAGCTGCGAGCGATGCCAACGCCCGGCTGGTGAGATGGCCGTCCAGATCGGTCACCATGCCGACGGTGTGCGGCAGGTGGTTGCAGTCCTTGAACGCTGCGCCGCCCTTGTAGTCGACCAGGACGAACGTCATCTCGTCCGGTCTGTTGCCGACGGCAAGCGAGGCGATGAAGGTCTGTAGCAGTTCCGACTTGCCGGCGCCGGTGGTACCGGCAACCAGTCCGTGCGGGCCATCCCGAACGATGTCGACCGTGAACGGACCTTCAGCTCCCTCTCCGATCACCGCCTGTGTCGTCCGGCCGCCGGCGTCCCAGATCTGCACCAGCTGCTCGGGCTCCGGCGGATCCATCCGCAGCACGGACAGCAGCCGGCTCGCGGCCGGCAGAGCCAGGGCGTCGTCGCCGCCGGATACGTCTCTGATCGGCGACAGCGATCTGGCCAGCCGATCCAGCCATTGCGCGCTCACCAGGTCGGGCCGGATCCCGTCGACGGTTTTGGCGCCGGTCTGCCGGAGCCGCCACCACGTACCGTGCGGAGTCACAACTGCGTTGGCCTCGTCGGGCAGTTGACGCTCATCGGCATCCAGACAGATGAACCTGACGCCGACCGATGGGCCGTCGCGGAGCAATCCGACCACGCCGGGCATCAGCCGTAGCCGCCGCGCGCCGTCCATGATCACGACGATCTGTTCGGCGAACAGGGCTGGCTGCGGGTCGGCGCTGTTGATTGCCTTCCGCCTGGCCTCCACCAGTCTGGTGAGCTCGCCGATTCGCCGCATCGTGGTCTCGTCGTCGTTGCCGAACCAGGCCAGATAGTCGTCGTCCTCGGTGCCGCGCAGGTGCGGCAGCCAGCGCGTCCACTGCCAGTCGCCCGCGGCTTCCGGTGGACACAACACCATCAGCCGGAGTGTGCGCGGGCTGTGCAAAGCGGCGAGCTGGCCGGTCAACCAGGCGCCGAGTTGCTGCGCCTCACCGTTCGGGCCGGCGATCCCCAGGACGCCGACCGATACCAGCGGCACAGTGGCCGGCACATCGGGCGCGGTCCAGGTTCGTTTCCGCCGGTGACTGTCCTGGGTGGCGTCGTCGACCATCACCTCGCTGGGCAGGTCGGCCGTTCCCAGCCGGAGTTCGAGCCAGTCGGGATCGGTCGGCCGGCGTTCCCATAATCGGGAGCGCGGTCCGGTGGCCAGCAGCAACAGGCTCGCGGCATCCGGTAGGTCGCGCCGTCGCGCGTTGCGTTCGGCAACCAGTGCGCGGCGCGCGTCCCGCTCGATTCGAGCCTTCCGGGCGCGGTACTCGGCCAACTGTTCCCGGTACGACGTTTTGCCCTCCCGCTTGCTCTGGAAGTATTGGCCGAGGTACATCAGCGGCGAGAGCAGGCCGAACAACAGCATCGTCGGCTGCCGCAGGATCAGCGCCAGCGCGACCGATCCGATCAACGGCAGCGTCATCAGCAGCAGTGGGAAGCTCTGCCGATGCGGCTTCTGCGGCTCCGTGGGGAGGGCGAACTCGGTCAGCCGAGGCGGCGGCAGCAGTCGCGGTGGCCGGTTGAAGTCCACGGTGCCGCCGGCGGGACTGGCTGACAGCGACGCGTCCGGCCGCTCCACGTCGGTCAACGCGAGCAGAACTGGACCGACCGTCAGCTGGACACCTGGCAACCAAGGGGTCCCCGCCCAACGGCTGTTGGACTCCAGCGGCCGCCGATCGAACTCAAGCAGAGCCGGCCGGATGCCCGGATCCAGCACAGAGCTCGAGTCCTCCTCGCCGGTCTCGTCCGGGATCACGATCGGTCCGGCCGACGGATCAACCGGGCGCGCCGGGCCTGTCGTTCCATCTGCGATTTCCGGTCGGAGCGCAACCGCACCTGTGGTCGAAACGCTGAGATTGCCGATCAGGTCCGGGAGCCCGGGGCCGGGTACGCGAATGCCGGAGTCCGGCGCGGCACCAAGCACATAGCTTCCGATTCCGAGCCGGTGCACCGCACCGGCCCCGGGACCACTGACCACACGGAGCTCCACCAGCCCGTGCGGTTCCGGCGGGAGGCAGCCACGTGAGTCCCCGATGCTGACGACAGCACCCTCGCGCAGCGGCGAGTCACCAAGCGTGCGACGGGGCTCCACCAGGTGACCGTCGATATAGATTGCGGGATCCGCCGGCGGGCCGTGCAGAGGCGTCACCGAGGCGGAGCTAGGCCCGCCGGGTAGTCCGCTGACCGCCTGAACCAGCCGCGGTACTACAGCGGCGACCTTCATGTCGGGGTCGGCCTCGAGAAGCACGTCAGCGCTCATACCTCGGACGGGATCGACGACCGTGAGCACAACTCGCATCTACTGACATCCCGTCCGTCGCACTGACTGTCAGGCAGAGACTACGACGCGTCAGTATCGCTCGTCGCCGATCCCGAGCCCACAGGCCGTTCTGCGGAACCGGCAGGCCAAGCGACAGCTTGAGGCGTCGTACACGGTGGACACCTTGTACGACGCGGGGCACGGGCCGCGGCGCTGCTACCAGGCCGGCTGTCGCCGCCATCGGCTTCGACGAGCGGCCGGTCATCGTGTCAGCTGTGGTGTCAGGAGCGTGTCAGATGGGTGGCAGGCCGGGCGCCGATGGTAGTCGCATGACTAGTTCAGCGATCGCGGCTCCAGGGCTGCGGAAGGCACAAGAGGAGAGCACGATGCGGAAGTTCGACACCCCCAGCCCGATCTCGACCGTCCTCGACATCCCCGCCGGGCGCGTCCGGTTCATCGCCGCCGACCGGGCCGACACCACGGTCGAGGTCCTGCCCGCGGACGCCTCGAAGGGCCGCGACGTGAAGCTGGCGGAGCGGATCACGGTCGAATACGGCGACGGCGTCCTGCGGATCGAGACCCCGGCACCGAAGAACCGGATCCTCGGAAGCTCCGGATCCATCGAGGTGACCGTCCAGCTGCCCGCCGGCTCCGGCATCGAGGCGATGGCGGCCAGCGCCGAGTTCCGGGGCGTCGGACGGCTCGGCGACGTCGCCTTCGAGGCCGCGCAGGGCACGATCAAGCTCGACGAGACCGCGGGCGCCCGCCTCACCATCCAAGCCGGGGACGTCTCGGTCGGTCGCCTGGGCGGCCCCGCGGTGATCAGCACCGCGAAGGGCGACATCCGCATCGCCGAGGCCGTGCGCGGCACGGTCGTGCTGACCACCCAGGCCGGCGACGTGTCGGTCGGCGCCGCCCACGGAGTCTCCGCCTCCCTGGACGCAGGCACCTCCTACGGCCGGATCCACAACGCGCTCAAGAACACCGACGGCGCCGCCGCCGCCCAGCTCAACATCCACGCGACCACCGCCTACGGCGACATCACCGCCCGCAGCCTGTGACCCGCAGCCTCTAAAGGAGCACCCTCATGACGAACCTGACCATCCACGGCGCGCCGGTTATCCACCGCCAGGCGACGGCGTACGTCCGTCCCCTCCCCGGTGGACCAGTTCGAGGTTCTCCAGATT
>JAWWOY010000078.1:0-4907 GCA_033851195.1 Kribbellaceae bacterium
GATACCTGCACGTATCGTGAGACGCCAGGCGGTGCGGGGAGGTCTCTTTCGCTGGCCAAGCTATTTCGTCGGCACCAGCTTCGGCGTCGGGGCGGGGCCGGTGGAGCCGCGGATGACGAGGCGGGTCTCCAGCTGGACCACTGCCGAGGTATCCGGGTCGACGATGTCGAGCTGCTCCAGCAGAAGGTCGACTGCTACCGCGCCCGCCTCCCCACCCGGCACGTGGATCGAGGTCAGCGTCGGGTACGCGACGGCCGCCATCGGGCTGTCGTCGATGCCGATCACGCTGATGTCCCGGCCCACCTGCAGCCGGTGCTCGGCCAGCCTCGCCATCAGGCCCAGCGCGATCAGATCGTCGTACGCGATCACGGCAGTCGCTCCGCTGGCCTGGACGACGTCAGCGGCGTGTACGCCGGCCTGGACCTGCGGTTCGAACGGGCCGAGCTCGACCAGCTCGACGTCGTACTGGGCGCACGCTTCCTGCACCGCCGCACGCCGGCGCTCGTTGGACCACGACCGGCGAGGTCCGCTCAGGTAACAGACGCGGTGATGACCGAGTGCGGTGAGGTGCTGTACCGCCTGGGTGATGCCGTCGGAGTTGTCGATGATGATGCACGGCGCGCCCTCGACCCGCCGGTTGACGAAAACCACCGGCGCCAGCTGGACAAACTCGGCGAGCCGATCCTCCGGGGTCCGGGGGGAAACCAGGATCAGACCGTCGACCTGCTTGCTGAGCACCCGGGCCCGCTCCAACTCGTCGCTGGCGTGCTCGTCGGTGTCGGCCAGTAGCACCGCCGTGTTCTTTCGGCCCGCGCGTGCCTGCACCGCCTTGATGATCGGCGGGAAGAACGGGTTCGCGATGTCCGGCACGATCAGACCGATGACGCCGGTACGGCCCACCGCCAGCGCCCGCGCGATCGGATTCGTCAGGTAACCCATCTCGCGGGCGACCCGCTGGATCCGCTCCCGGGTCTGCGGGTTGACCTTGTCCGGATCGGACAAAGCCCGCGACACCGTCGACAGCGAGGTCTCGCAGGCCTTCGCGATGTCGGCGAGAGTGACGACTCTCATTGTTCCCCCTCCAGCCGGCGCCGAGCGGCACTGCAAACACTAGCGCAAGCGCTTGCCGCAGACCGCGGACGAGCAAGGTGCCCATCCGCGGTCGCCGCCGTACGTTCTGGCATCCCGGGTGATCCAGTGCCTACGACTCGAGCTCGAGACGGGCCGATGACTCGGCGTCGAGAAACAGCCGCACCTGCGGCGTCGTCTGCAGGATGGATGCGGGGCACTCCGGGGTCACCGGTCCGGTCAGGGCCCGCTCGACCGCCGCAGCCTTGCGGGCGTCCGGGGTGATGACAAGCACGGTCCTGGGCTTGAGCAGTGCATGCACGGTCAGGGAGAGTGCCCGCTCGGGCGTGTCCTCGAGCGAGGGGAAATGGCCCTCGCCGACCTGCTGCTTGCGGGCCGCCTCGTCGAGCACGACCGGGTGGATGAGCTCGCGGGTCTCGAAGTCGGCCGGCGGGTCGTTGAAGGCGAGGTGCCCGTTCTCGCCGATCCCCATCACACAGATCGCTGGATCGAGGGTGCGAAGCAGTTCGCTGTAGCGCTCGAGTTCCTCCTCCACCGGCTCGTGGTCCCCGCGGACGCCGTGGAACGCCTTCAGCTGCACCGACGACACCACGTTGTCCTGCATCCACCGGCGGAAGCTGGCCGGGTGGTTCTCGTCCATCCCGAGGTATTCGTCCATGTGCAGCACGGTCAGCCGGGACCAGTCGATGTCGTCGCGTTCCCGTGCGGCCTTGATGAAGCCCAGCTGCGAGTTCCCGGTCGCCAGGATGACGGCGATCTCCTGCTGCGCCTCGAGTTCGGCCCGTACTGCCGACGCGAAGTATTCGGCGGCCGCCGCTGAGAGTTCTTCGGACGAGTCCGCGACGGACACGTTCAGCTCCCCGTACCGGAGTTGCTTCACCTTGGTGGTTCCTTTCCCGAAAGTGCGTTGATCTGGTGCCACTGGCCCGCGAGAGCCACGGCTTTGAGAGTGAGGTCTTCGGTGAACAGCGCGAGGTCCGCGTGGTGGCCGGGAGCGATCCTGCCGACGCCGTCCAGCCCGGCGGCCCTCGCCGGCACCGCCGAGGCCATCGCGACGGCTTCGGCCAGTCCGATTCCCATCGCCCGCATCGCGATCCGGATCATGTCCGGGAGCAGGGTCGTGCTGCCCCCGAACGACGCCCGGTCCAGCGTCATGCCGACGCCGTCCGCCACGACGTACTCGCGACGACCCATCCGGTAGCGCTCGCCGTCCGGTAGGCCCGCACCCGGCGTCGAGTCCGACACCAGGCACAGCCGTCCGGGCAGGCAGCGGTGCGCCAGCCGGAGCAGCGTCGCCGGCAGATGCTTGCCATCAGCAATGATCTCGACGGTCAGGTCGTCGGATGCCAGCGTCGCCTCGAGCAGACCGGGTTTACGCCAGGGTCCACGGCGCACCGTGGTGGACTGGCCGCTGAAGACATGGATCACGTGCCGGAGGCCGACCTGCTGGCAGGCGAGCAGGTCTTCGTCACGGGCGTCGCTGTGCCCTGCCGCGGGCACGATGTCGGCCTCGACGAGCCTTCGGGTCAAGGCGACGGCCCCGGGCAGTTCGGGGGCATAGCTCATCATGCGAATCGCCGAGGCGTGCTCGAGCAAACGGTCGACGGAGCCGTCGTCCGGCCTACGCAGGTGGTCCGGGTCCTGAGCGCCACACTGCTCCCGGGCGAAGTACGGCCCCTCGAGGTGTGCGCCCGGAACGCGCGGCAAGCCACGCTCGCCCCGGACGGAGCCGATGGCCCGCACGGCCTGCTCGAGGTCCTCCAACGGCGCGGTCGCAACGGTCGGCAGCACCGTGGTGACGCCCGCGGCGAGGAGCGTCGACAGTGCGGCCCGGACCGCCGTCTCGGTGCCTTCGTTGAAGCTGTGGCCGGTGGCACCGTGGGTGTGGACGTCGACCAGTCCGGGGGTCAGGATCCCGTCGCCCAGCTCCTGGTACGCCGCGTCCGCGGGCACCTGGGATGCGGGGACGATCGCCTCGATGCGCCCGTCGCGGACGAGCACCGCGTGGTTCTCGAGCACCTCCTCCTCGAGGACCACGCGTGGTCCCACCAGCGCCTCAGTCGGCATCGGCAGTGACCTTCGCCGGGACCGTCGCCGCCGGCGGCGGAGCGTCGAACCACTCGACGCCGCCGAAGTAACGGAACATGCCGAAACCGTTGTCCCGGCACTGCTCGTCCCAGACCAGGTCCAGCTCCGTGTACGACGACGAGCCGTGACCCGGGGGAGTGAGATCGGGACGGGAGAGGAAATCGCTGCGGGGCCACAAGCTGCGGTTGCGGAAGCACACGCCCCGCAGCAGGTTCTCCTCGAACCACAGCCGCTGCGAGGGCATCGCCAGCCGCTCCTCGATGCCGGGGCCGGCCACCACGTGATGCCGCACCTCGGGGCCCAGGTCGCGGATCGTCTTCAGATCAGCGGGTCCGTCCGGGGTGTCGACCACGACGTCGAAGGTGGGATCGAGCATCACCCAACGACCCAGCCGCTCACTCCAGACCTCAGTGACGAAGTGGCCGTCGAACCCGTTCACCGATCCGGTGAGAACCGCGCAACGGGCCGGGATCCCGAGGGCCTGGCACGCCGCTGTCAGCACCAGTGCGTAGTGCACGCACATCACCACCGGCAGGTTGCCGACGTGCCCCTGCTCCCGAGCGCCCCAGGAGAGGATCGTCGGCGGGTCCCAGGGCGTGTACTGCGTCGCCTCACTGGTGTTGCGATACCGCCAGGACCGGCACACCCAGGTGCTCAGCGCGCGCGCCGTCGTCAAGGGGTCGCTCGACGTTAAGGCTTCGGCGGGTAGTTGGTCGACGAAGGCCTGGACCATCGGGTGCTGACGGTCCTCCCAGCTGTGGGCCGGTGGCTGCGGGTCCGCAGCGGTTTCGACCCGCGCACGGACCACATAGCGGGCGGGTGCCAGGTGAAGGTGGCCGATGCGGTCGGTGGACCAGGTGTCGCCACCGTCGATGGACAACTGGTCGCCTCCTCCGGTCGTGTAATCCACTCCGAGGCTCCACGCGTCCATCGCGCTGCCGGACGACGACAGTGTCACCGATGACGTCGCGGATCCGGCTCCGCGTGGCAGCGTCAACTCCCGCCAGCTCAGGACGGGATCGCCGGACGCGGGGAACGCGCCTACCGGCGTACCGTCGATGCGCACTTCGAGCGGCGGACCGTCGGGGCGGTGCGAACGCGCCAGCACGTAGAGGCTCGATTGCTCCGAGCCGATCGCGAGTTCGGTCCGTGCATGCCGCCGGCCGTTCACCTCCTCACCGAGGGACGCTACGACACGACCGGTTTCGTTGGTGACCAGGCCACTCATTTGCCAGCTCCTAGGGTGAGACCCGCCATGATGCGGTTCGACAAAGCAACGAACACGATGAAGGACGGGACGACGATGATCATGATCGCGGCGAACATGGCCGCCCAGTCGCGGTACCGGGCGTCGGCCGCGGTACCGGGCGTCGGCGCGCAGGTCCTCGATCGACCAGCGGCCCGCGACCGTGCCGTGCCAATCGTCGAAGCGACGATCCCTGAGTAGCTGCGCCTGGACCTTCAGGTGACCTCACTCCGCAGCTTCAGCCGCCGCTTGTTGCAGCGGATTGCAAGATGCTACAAGCGCTTGCAGTCAGTTGGGAAGCGATACGCGGAGGATTTCTGCTCCGTAATGTCGAGCCGCGGCCTGAGGCGTTCGCCGCGATGTCGGGCGTGTTTCTGAGGCGGCGACCAGAAGCGCTTACAGTCGCCGTTCAGGTACCATCCGACGCGGTCAGCGGGTCCCGGATGAAGGGGCCAGTGCCGAGGGGGAGAGGATGCTCCGATGA
>JAWWOY010000111.1:0-5037 GCA_033851195.1 Kribbellaceae bacterium
CGCCTTACAAGTTCGACGCGCCACCCAGACTGAGCCGCCTCCAGCGTGACAGGCTGACCGAACAGCTGTCATGACTGTCACTTATGGCATGTTCCGACTCCCCTTCATTGTCAGAGCCATTGACAGAATCCGCCGATCGGCGCTCGTAAGCACCACCTGACAGGGTCCGCGGGTGATCCGTCTCGAACGTCCTGGGCGCCATATGTACCACCTGTCCGTGACGATCTGGTACACCTTTGGCCCGAACAACCGGTGGTGCGCGAACGTCCTGTCATACCAATGACAGGGTGGCCACGGACGGCTAGCGCACGTCGCTCGCCTGCGGGCGTGTTTCGTCGAGTTCGTGCCAGCGCTCCCATGCGGACTGACGCGTCACTGAAGTGCGGTCCGGTTCGGCACGCCTCAAGGGCGCCTCCGGCGTCGCAAGCGATCGAGCAAGCTCGCCCCTTGACCCGCACCGAACCGAACCTTATGTCGGCAGCTATCGGGGCGAAGCGGAGAACTGACCGCGCGACTTGACACGTAACCGTCAGGCTGTGGCTGGCGCCGACGGCTTCTGTCGGCCGTCAACTCCCCCTACGACGACCCTGGCACACGACGACGACAGCCGCTAACCTCCGTTCGAACGCAGGGGCACCGCGGCAGTTCAAGCTCAACAGCCATACGCCAAGAGGTGACGCCATCCAACGGGAGGGAAGCAAGAGACTGGTTCGAGCTCTACAAGTTCAGCCGGTGACGGCGCTCAGGTACTTCGCCTCGCGCGCTTGGCGGGTGAGACGGCGCGGGGGGCGGGTGGAGCCGTCGGGGCAGAGCGCCACGGTTGACGGCTCGGGTCTTCGAGGAGCGGCCGGCGTCCGCCTGGGAGGGCGGACGCCGGCGGGTCAGGGCATCGGCGGTTGGGGTGTCAGACCGCTGCGAGTAGGGCGTCGTCGAGCTCCTTGAGGAGCTTGGCCTTCGGGCGGGCGCCGACGACCGACCAGATCACCTCGCCGCGATGGAACAGCATCAGCGTCGGCAACGCCATCACCCGGTAGCCGGCCGAGACCGTTGGGTTCTCGTCGGCGTTCAGTTTGAGCACGGTCAGCTGTTCGTTACGCTCGGCACCGATCTGGGCGAGCACCGGGGCGATCTGGTGGCAGGGCGGGCACCACTGGGCCCAGAAGTCCACCAGCACCGGCTTGTCCGCGCGCAGTACCAGCTCGTCGAAGGTGGTCTCGTCGACGGTCCGCAGGTCACTCATCTTCTGCTCATCCTCCAGCTCTCGGCATCGGTCAGGAGGTCGGTCAGCCGGGCCCGCAGGTCGGTGAGTTCCGCGATCCGCCGGTCCATGTCGGCGATCCGGGTCCGGTACGCCGTCAGCGAGGCCGGGCAGACGTCCGCCCGTTCGTTGCCGGCCCGCAGGCACTCGATGAACGGGTACGTCTGCTCCGCGGTCAGCCCGAGACTCAGCAGCGCCTTCACCTCGCGCACCACGACCACGTCTTCCGCGTCGTACGATCGGTAGCCGTTGGACTCCCGCCGCGGCTTGAGCAGCCCCTGCGACTCGTAGTACCGCACCGCCTTGACCGTCACACCGGCCTCGGCCGCCAGATCGCTGATCCGCATTCCGCCTCCTTCACCCCGACGCTAAACCTTGCCCCCAGGGTCAAGGTCAAGCCAGCATAATCCGCATGCTGCTGGGATCGTCCGTTCACCCGTGGCCGCGAAACGCCTCCTCCAGCCACCACGACGGATGCTCCGCGACGACCTTCGCGTCCACGAGCATCGGCGCCGACCGTGGTCCGTTCAGCCAGTCCGCGACCGCGGCGAGGTCGCCGACGGTGCGTACGGCCGCGGCCTCGAAGCCGTAGCCCCGGCCGATCGCGGCGAGGTCGGTCGGCGGGAACGTCACCGTGTCCAACGGGTGCCCGCCGGGACCGAAGTGGTGCACCTCGGCGCCGTACGCCTCGTCGTTGTACACGACAATCAGCATCGGCAGGCCGAGCCGGCGTACGGTGTCGAGCTCCGCGGCGCTCATCAGCGCACCGCCATCGCCGAGTGCGGCGACGGGCAGCCGGTCCGGCTGCGCCAGCGCGGCACCGATCGCGGTGGCAAGCCCCAGCCCGACCGACTGGAAGGCTTGGGTGAAGCAGAACCCGTTCTCGTCCGGCACCGACAGGTATGCGCTCGGGTAGCCCATGAAGTTGCCGGAGTCGACGGCGACCACGCGTTCGGCCGGAAGGAGGTCGTCGAGCGCGATACTCAACGTCCGTGGGTCGATCCGCTCCGCCGTGCTCGTGTCGTCGTACGCGACGTCCCGCCAACGCACGCTCCCGAGCTCGGCCGTTCGACAGCCCATCCGCTGCTTGCCGAACGCCTCGAGCGCCATCGTGGCGGTGAGCTCGACGTCGCCGGTGACACCCAGCTGGATCTCGCGGTGGGCGCCGAGCGCCGACGCGTCGTCGTCGACCTGCGCCACGATCGCGTCGGGTCCGATCAGCTGACCGTGCCGCATCGTCCACATGTTCAGCGCGCATCCCCAACCCACGATCAGGTCGGCGCCGCGGATCAGCTCGGCGGTACGTGGCGAGGCGAAGCCTCCCGAGATCCCGAGCGACCAGGGGTCGCCGCGAAACAGACCGTGCGCGACTGCCGAGGTCGCGAGGAGCGCGCCACAGCGTTCCGCCAACAGTTCAAGAGCGTGTCGATGTCCACGGGACCCGCGCCCCGCGACGAACACCGGTCGCTCGGCACGCAGCAGCAGGCTGGTCAGGGCGGCCACCTCGGCCGCGTCCGGCATCACCGCGTCCCGCGAAGGCGGCGGCGCGACGGCCGGTGCCGCAGCGGGAATATCCAACGCCTGCACGGGAAGCGGAACGTTCAGCAGCACCGTTCGGCGTTCGCGAACGGCCGTCGCCACTGCACCCAGCGCCTCCACCACCGCGGTCTCCGCCGAGGTGACCCGCACCGGCACCGCATCTACCGAACGGGCGAGCGCCTCCTGGTCGACGTAGAAGTTCGACCGCGGCTCGGTGACTTCCGCCGCGACGACGACCATCGGCGTCCGGCTCTTCGCCGCCTCGGCGATCCCGGTCATCGCGTTCGTCAGGCCGCAGCCCTGATGGACCGAGAGCGCGGCGACCGTGCCGCTCATCCGCGTGTACGCGTCTGCCATCGTGGCCGCGCCGCCCTCGTGCCGCGCGGCGACGAACCGCGCACCGGCAGCCACCATCGCGTTCGTCAGGTGGAAGTTGCCCGACCCGATCACACCGAACACCTGGCGGACGCCCGCGGCCGCCAAGGCCCGACCGACGGCGACCGCGACGTTCATCGGTGTTCGACCAGCGCGAGGACCCGTGCGGGAGCGCCGGAGCCGCTGACGATCGGCAATGGTCCGGCGATGACGACGGCGCCGGTCGGCGGCAGTTTGGCGAGGTTCTGCAGCTGCGTCAACCCGTACTTGTCACTGCCCATCAGGTAGGAGTGGCACGGGAACGGCGGGTCGAACGAGTGCGCCTTCCCGGCGTCGGTACCGACGGTCTCGACGCCGAGCCCGAGTACGGGCGACTCTTGCGCGACCCAACGCGCGCACTCTGGCGACAGGCCCGGCGTGTGCGGCCCGTTCTCGTCGGCGTTGAGGAACGCCTCCTGCGAGTGTGACCGCGCTTCCCACCCCGTGCGCACGAGCAGCCAGCCACCGTCGGGCAGAGGTACGTTCTCCGCCTCCCAGGCCTTGAGGTGGTCGATCTCGACGAGGAAGTCGGGGTTCTGCTCGACCTCGGCGGTGAAGTCGAGCACGACCGCCGGCGCGATCAGCCGGCTGGCCGGGACCGACGCCACGTCGGCGAGGTCCTTGCCGGTGACCCAGTGGTTCGGTGCGTCGAAGTGGGTGCCGGTGTGCTCGCCGCTGGTGAAGTTGTTCCAGTACCACGCCGGCCCCCGGTCGTCGTACCTGCTGATCTCCTCCAGTGCGAACGGCGCCGTCTGCCCGAACTCCGGCGGCAGCTGGATCACCGGCGTCGACGCGGACAGCGGCGACGTCAGGTCCACCACCTCGACCGACCCGTCGGCGAGTGCTGCGACGAGTACCGACAAGGGCGACGAGCCGGTCATGCGGACCTCCAGGGGAGTGGCGTACGATACCCGCGACGCTAGGCGACGACCGCCACCTCGTCCAGGATTCCGGCGGTCCAGTGCACGGCAACCGCCGGTTGAGAACGACTTGCTCGAACCTTCCGCGGGAGACCGCCCTACTCGACTGGCTCAGTCGACGTAGGCGCTGACCCACTCCCCCAGGGCCTTCGCGCTGGTGTCGACGAGCGCCGGCCAGTCGAGGGCTGCCTCGTCGGCGGAGTCCGAGACATGCTTGACGACCCGGACAGGTACGCCGTACTCGCGGCACGCGTAGACGGGCACCCCCGACGGGGATATGAGCTAGCCAGAGCGCTTGGTCGTCGCCGAGGTCGCTCTGCAGCCGTCGAACCAGCCGAAGGCACTGCGTCGGAGCTCCATGATGACCAGACCGGGGAGCTCGCAAGGTGGAGCCGCCTGTCGGAATCGAACCGACGACCTTCTCATTACGAGGAGGAAGCTCACCGCTTCATCTAGCGTCTTCAGGCGTGATGCGTTGCAAGGAACCTATCTCGGGTGCCCATGTTTCTCATCCGTATTGGCCAGTTCGCTCCATGAATGGCTCCACGCCGCCCGAGGAGGCGCACCGCCACAGGGCCCAAGCTGATCAGTGCATCGCCACCGCAACGCCCCCACTCCAGCCGTATCAGAGCGGGGGCATTGTGAGACTGAGCATCTGCTACATCGGAGGTAGTTGGGTTCGGTTAAGCCTACGTGTTCGTGGTTGCACGGTGTCCCGTAGGGGCGGCTGCAGGAGCCAAGCTCGACTTTGCGTAGCTCGAAGTGCTGCTCGAACTCCTGCCACTCAGTGGCGGTGGGTTCGCGGTATTCGGCTTCGGGGCCGGCGAGTTCGGCGTCTGCCGAGGAACGCTCGGTAGGCGTGGACGAGTTCGTCTCGAAGAAAATGGCACCGTCGGTTATTGGAAC
>JAWWOY010000124.1:0-4183 GCA_033851195.1 Kribbellaceae bacterium
TGTCGCCGACATCGAGGACCTGACCCAGCGCGCGCTGGACCACCTGGATCGCCAGATCATGACGCGGCGCGGTGGCTCTGACAGGTCACGAGTGCAGTTCGACTGCGGCCCGTTGTTCGTCTCGATCGCATAGTCGACTATTCCCACTCGATGGTGCCTGGGGGCTTGCTGGTGATGTCGAGGGTGACGCGGTTGATCTCGTCCACCTCGTTGGTGATCCGGGTGGAGATCTTCTCCAGCACGTCGTACGGGAGCCTGGCCCAGTCGGCTGTCATCGCGTCCTCGCTCGTCACCGGGCGCAGCACGATCGGGTGGCCGTAGGTGCGGCCGTCGCCCTGGACGCCGACCGAGCGGACGTCGGCCAGTAGAACCACCGGGAACTGCCAGATGTCGCGGTCCAGGCCGGCCGCAGTGAGCTCGGTACGGGCGATCAGGTCGGCTGCGCGGAGGATGTCGAGCCGCTCCTTGGAGACCTCGCCGACGATCCGGATAGCCAGGCCCGGGCCGGGGAACGGGTGCCGGTAGACCATGGCCTCCGGAAGGCCGAGGGCCAGGCCGAGTTCGCGCACCTCGTCCTTGAACAGCGTGCGCAGGGGCTCGATCAGGGCGAACTCCAGGTCGTCCGGCAGACCGCCGACGTTGTGGTGCGACTTGATGTTCGCGGTGCCAGTGCCGCCACCGGACTCGACGACGTCCGGGTAGAGGGTGCCTTGGACCAGGAACTCGATGTGCCGTTCGGCGTCCAACTTGCGGGCCGTCGCCTCGAAGGTGCGGATGAACTCGCGGCCGATGATCTTGCGCTTCTGCTCCGGGTCCGTGACACCGGCCAGCTTGCCCAGGAACTGGTCCTCGGCGTCCACCACCTCGAGCCGGATCCCGGTAGCGGCGACGTAGTCCTTCTCCACCTGCTCGGATTCACCCGAGCGCTGCAGGCCGTGGTCGACGTACACGCAGGTGAGCTGGTCGCCGATCGCCTTGTGTACCAGGGCTGCCGCGACCGCGGAGTCGACACCGCCGGACAGCGCGCACAGCACCTGCTTGTCGCCGACCTGCCGGCGGATCAGCTCGACCTGCTCGTCGACGACGTTCGTGGTGGTCCAGTCACCGGTGCAGCCGGCGATGTCGTACAGGAAGTGCTCCAGCACGGCCTGGCCGGCCTGTGAGTGCAGCACCTCCGGGTGCCACTGGACCCCGGCCAACCGCCGGTCCAGGTCCTCGAAGGCAGCCACCGGCGCGCCCGAAGACGCAGCCAGTACGGCGAACCCGGCGGGCGGCGCGTGCACCGCGTCGCCGTGCGACATCCACACGTTGAGGTCCGCCGGAATCCCCTGCAGCAGCGCGCCCGGCTGGCTCACAGTCACCGGGGTCCGGCCGAACTCGCGCAACCCGGTACGCCGTACGTCGCCGCCCAGCGTCTGCGCCATCGCCTGGAAGCCGTAGCAGATCCCGAACGCGGGGACGCCCGAGTCGAACAGGCCCGAGTCGACCCGCGGCGCGCCCTCGGCGTACACCGACTGCGGTCCGCCGGACAGGATGATCGCCTTCGGTCCACGGGCCAGCATCTCCTCGACCGGCATCGAGTGCGGCACGATCTCGGAGTACACCTTCGCCTCACGGACCCGGCGGGCGATCAGCTGCGCGTACTGCGCACCGAAGTCGACGACGAGTACGAGGTCATGCTCAGCTGCTGCGTTCACTGGCAAAGCGTAATCCACGTCTTCCCGACGTCCATGAATACGTTCCGGTCGAGGGCGCCGGCGCCCGCGGGCACCCGCCCGATCAGTGGTACGCCGGTCACGGCCGGCAGGTCCTCCAGGTTGCACCGCTCGGCGAGATCCGGCTCGGCCGGCCAGGATCCGATCACCAGGCCGGCGATCGGTAGCCCGCGGGTTCGCAGCGCCTCGACCGTGAGCCCGGAATGGTTCAGCGTGCCGAGCCCGGCCCTGACCACCACTACGAAGGTGAACGGAACCGTGAGCCGCGCTGCCAGATCGGCCAAGTTGTGACCCTCGTCGTCGAGGCCGACGAGCAACCCGCCGGCTCCTTCGACCAGCACCCAGTCGTGCGTCGCCGCGAGTTCGTGGATCGTCTTCGCGTGGACGTCGAGGTCGGGCAACGGCAAACCCTGACGTCGGGCGGCCGTGGTCGGGGCCAGCGGTTCAAGCAGCCGCACGCCCTCGTACACATGGCCTAGCCCGGTCAACCGGCGGACAGCGTCGAGGTCGCCGGTTCCGTCCGGCTCGAGCCCAGCCTGCGTCGGCTTCAGGACTGCGACGGATCCACGGACCGTGACGGCGAGTGCCGCCGTGACCACCGTCTTACCGACGCCAGTATCGCTGCCCGTCACCAGTAGCACCTTCGGTTGCGTCACGACGCCTCCTCGATAGCAGCGACGATGACCTCACAGGCCCGGTCGAGATCTGCGGCCTGCAGACCCGCGCGCGCGGTCAGGCGGAGACGGCTGATGCCGTCCGGTACCGACGGCGGCCGGAAACTCCCCACCCGTACGCCGTTCGCCAGGCACAGCTCGGCTGCCGCCACAGCCTCGCGTGGACCAGGCATTGGTACAGACACCACAGCGCCGGCAGTCGGCTCGACCCCACACGCTGTCGCCAACTGCGCTGCCGCCGCATGGATCGCGTCCGGCCTGTGCGGCTCTTCCTTCAGTACGGCCAACGCAGCGAGCGCAGCGGCACAGGCAGCCGGGGCCAGTCCGGTGTCGAAGATGAACGACCTGGCCCGGTTGATCAGGTGCTCCCGCAGCAACGACGACCCCAGTACGACGCCACCCTGACTGGCGAGCGCCTTCGACAGCGTCATCGTGACGACGACATGCTCTGCGTCAGCGAGCCCGGCGGCTGCTACCGATCCACGACCGTTGCCCATGACACCTAATCCGTGCGCTTCATCCACCAGCAGTACGGCGTCGTTCGCCAAGGCCGCGGCGGACAACTCGGACAGCGGTGCCGCATCGCCGAGCACACTGAACACCGACTCGGTCAATACCAGTGCGTGAGGTTCATTGCGCTCGGCAAGCGCTTTGGTGATCGCCTCGACATCGTTGTGCGGAACGACCTCGACGCGGGATCGGGACAACCTGCAGGCATCGATGAGAGAGGCGTGCACGTGTTCGTCGGACACCAGCAGCGTGCTTGGCCCACCTAGTGCGGTGACCACACCGAGGTTGGCCAGGTAGCCGGAGGAAAAGACAAGCCCGGCCTGTTGGCCCGTGTACTCGGCCAGTTCGGATTCCAGCTCCGCGTGCAGCTCCGTCGTACCTGTGACCAGGCGGGAGGCGGTCGCACCGGTGCCCCAGATCCGGATGGCGGCGACGGCTGCCTCGATCACGCGCGGGTCCGTCGCCAGGCCCAGGTAGTCGTTGCCGGCGAGGTCGATCAACGCCTCGCCGGCCGGGCGGGAACGCAGCCGCCGGGTCAACCCGCGCGAATCGAGCGCCGCGGCCTTGGGCGCCAGCCAGTCCTCGAGCCCGGGCATCAGTTGCCCTCAGCAATCGCACTGGTGATCGCCGCGCCGATGGCGGCGATCTCGTCGTCGGTACAGACATAGGGCGGCATCGTGTAGACGAGGTCGCGGAACGGGCGCACCCAGACGCCGCGCCGCAGCACCGCGTCAGTCATCCGCGGTACGTCGACCGGCCCCGCGAGCTGCACCACGCCAACGGCACCGAGCACCCGGACATCCTTGACCCCAGGCAACTCGACCGCTGGAGCCAGCCCTTCGGACAACCCGGCCGAGATCCGGGCAACCTCAGCAGCCCAGTCCTGCGACAGCAGCAGGTCGATGCTCGCCAGTGCCACCGCGCAGGCGAGGGGGTTCGCCATGAAGGTCGGCCCGTGCATCAGCGCACCGCCAGGACCACTGGACACGGTGTGCGCCACGTCCGTCGTACAGAGGGTGGCCGCCATCGACAGGTAGCCGCCGGTGAGGGCCTTGCCCACGCACAGGATGTCCGGGTCGATGCCCGCGTGCTCGGAGGCGAAGAGGGTCCCGGTGCGGCCGAAGCCGGTGGCGATCTCGTCCAGGATCAGCAGGAACCCGTGCTCGTCGGCAAGCTCGCGGAGGACCTTCAAGCAGGCCGGGCTGTAGGCGTACATCCCGCCCGCACCTTGCAGGATCGGCTCCACGATGATCGCCGCGACCTCATCCGCGTGCTGCGCCGCGA
>JAWWOY010000167.1:0-11161 GCA_033851195.1 Kribbellaceae bacterium
GGTCATTGAGTTCCCGGCCCTGCGCGTCTATGAGCGAGAACGTGACGCGTGACGGCTTCCCGACCGGTGCGTCGAGCCAGATGCTGGAGTCAGCTCGCAGTGCCTCGCCTTTGGCGGGGTCCGGAGAATCATCGGTGTCGTTACAGGCCTGTTCGGTGGCGTGGTTCCCGTTCACCTGGACCCGCACAGTCGTCATCACCAATCCGCTCGAGCGGCAGAACGTGTACAGCGAGATCGAGGTTCTGGTCGGCGTCCAAACGAACTCGAGCCGACTCTGACCAGGACTGCCGATCCAGCCCTTCTCCAGGAGATCTGAGCCCATTGCGCCGTGCAGGGTCAGGCCGTCCTTGGTGTAGTCGGCCGGCACCGTCCGAGTCACAGCCGGGTCCGGGGTGGACGTATCCGTCTGGCCGGGCAGTACGCCGATGGCGAGAGCGGCGACGGCCGCCGCACCGACCAGTACGCCGGCTACCCGGCGGCGCTTGGTGCGGATGATCTTGCGGTGTACGCCGGCGAGCAGGTCGCTCGGGTGCTCGTCGGATTCGGCGGCGCGATCGGTCAGTTCTTCGCGCAGGTCGGTGAGGTTCATCGCGTGGTCTCCTGGTCGGCAGGGGCACCGGAGAGCAGGGCTGGGTCGAGGCGGAGTTTGGCGAAGGCCTTGCTGGTCTGGCTCTTCACTGTTCCGGTAGTGCAGCCGAGGATCCGGGCGGTCTCGACCTCGGTCAGGTCCTCGTAGTAGCGCAGGACGACGACGGCCCGCTGGCGGCGGGGGAGCCGCTGGAGGGCTTGCCAGACGTCGGTCCGTTCCTCGGCCGCGAGCAGGGTCGCCGTCTCGGGGAGTTCGGCACTGGGTTCCTCGCCGTTCCACCGCCGTCGCCACCACGACGCGTAGGTGTTGACGATGATCTTGCGGACGTATGGTTCCGGGTCGCCGCCCTCGATCCGCGACCACGCGAACCAGGCCTTTGCCAGTGCCGTCTGGACCAGGTCCTCGGCGAGGGCGTGGTCCTGGGTCAGCAGGTAGGCGGTCCGCACCAGCCTGCGGGATCGCGCCAGCACGAACGCGTCGAAGCTCTCCGCAGCTGTCACCAGTTGCCCCGTTCTTCCGGCACCGCCGGCCCGGGCTTCCGGCCCGGGACGCAGCGTGAGTGTGCTGTCATCGATGGTCACATTCTGTCGGACCAGGCGACGGCGCCGGATGGTTGCCTCGCCGTCATCGAGTACCGGATTTCTCGGACCGTGTGTACGGCGCCGTCCTAGACCGTCCCGCCTATCAGGTGCCCGATCAGAGCTGTGATTGCCATCGCGGCACCACCACCGAGGAACACTCGGCTGGCAGCTACTACCTTGTGGCCGCCGCCGATATACGCACCAATCGCACCAGATATCGCCAAGGCGATGAGTGAAGATATGACAATCGCCCACAAGCCGGCGGAGTTGCTCGACAGGAGCGTCGCTACGATAGGCACGGCGGCGCCGATTGAGAAAGCGAACGCTGAGGCCAGGGCGGCCTGCGCCGGTTTGGCGAGGGCTTCGTGATCGATTCCGAGCTCATCACGAGCGTGCGCGACGACCGCATCATGCGCGTGAAGTTGCTGGGCGACAGTACGCGCGAGGTCGTCATCGAGCCCACGCTGTGTGTAGATCCAAGTCAGCTCAGCCAGTTCTTCATCCGGGTTGTTGGCGATCGATCGCTCCTCGATAGCGATGTCCGCTTTCTCGGAGTCCTTCTGTGAACTGACCGACACGTACTCCCCCACGGCCATGGAGAGCGCACCTGCAACAAGCCCCGCTATCCCTGCCGTCAGAATGGCTGAGCCGTTGGCGCGGGCAGCGAGCACCCCAAGCATCAGACTCGATGTCGAGACGATGCCGTCGTTAACACCCAGGACTGAAGCGCGCAACCACCCTGCGCGATGAGATTTATGCACTTCGTCAGGGTGGGGATTGGCGAAATTCCTCATGTATCCATGATAGCAATACGTAGCAGATGTATAGGCCCCAGCCTCATTTAGTCGGGAGAAAGACGTTCGCGATGTCGCTGCGAAATGTGCCATTCTCCCTAATCTCAAGGCGATATTCACACTCGGCGCTATTCGCACAGGCCGCCGTACCCAATAGTCTTCGACAAGATCACCATCACCCGCGGCACCGGCAAATAGCCCGCGTTGTGCAACGACACATCCTGCCAGTGACAGGGAAGGTCCGCGGCAAGCAACCTCGCGGTTATCGAGTGCCGGATCTCTCGGGCCGTTCGTAGAATATTTTCTGCCGAAGCCTGGTCAGCGGCGGTGGCAGCCGCGACTCTGGTGGTGACAGTACGTCACCCATCGCGTACCGGAGGTAGTTCGATGTCCGCTTCCGTCCTGATGTCCAAGCCGCTGCCGAGAGTGCTGGCAGTCCTCACCCTGCTCGCGGCGATGCTCGTATCCACCGTGATCACAGCCGTCGAGGCCCACGCCGACGGCTGCTACACCTGGAGCCGCACGCTCAGCGAAGGTACGTCCGGCGAGGATGTGCGGCAGTTGCAGATCCGCGTCGCCGGCTACCCGGCGTACGGCGGTCATATCGCCACGGACGGCGCCTTCGGCCCGGCCACGAAGGCGGCCGTCCAGCGATTCCAGCAGGCCTACGGTCTGGGCGCCGACGGGATCGCCGGCTCGGCGACGTTCAACAAGATCTACGCACTGCAGGATGACGACTGCACCCCGATCCACTTCGCGTACACCGAGCTCGACGACGGCTGCGGCGGCAGCGGGTGGGACGGTGGGCCGCTGTCCGCGGCTGCGACCAAGGCCAACGCGCTCCAGACGATGTGGCAACTGGAGGCGATGCGGCACGCCCTCGGCGACCAGCCACTGAACATCACCAGCGGTTTCCGGAGCATCCCCTGCAACAACTCGGTCGGCGGGGCCAGCAATAGCCAGCACCTGTACGGCCGGTCCGCCGACCTTGTTGGTTCGCATTCTCTGTGCACGCTCGCCAAGCAGGCCCGCTATCACGGCTTCGGCGGCATCTTCGGCCCTGGCTACCCGGGACACAACGACCACACCCACGTGGACATCCGGAGCAGCAATTCCTGGTCAGCGCCGAACTGCGGCATCTGACGGGGCAGTTCAGTGGGCGAGTAGGTCGCGGAGGGCCTTCGCGATGTCAGCAGGGGCTTCTTCGGCCATGAAGTGGCCGCAGGTCACAGTGGTATGCCGCAGGTCGGATGCCCAGGTGCTCCAGAGCGCTGCGGCGTCGAACCCGAGGGCGGCGCCCCAGTCCTGTTGGAGCACCGTGACGGGCATGCGTAGCTGGTTGCCGGCCGCGCGGTCGGCTTTGTCGTGGTCGACGTCGATGCCGGCCGAGGCGCGGTAGTCGGCCACGATCGAGGGCACCGCGTGGCGGCTGGCGTCCAGGTAGGCGGCGCGGACGTCGGCCGGGATCGCCTGCGGGTCGTTCGTCCAGATGTCGAGGAAGTGCCCGAAGAAGGCGTCCGGGCTGGCGGCGATCAGTTGCTCTGGCAGGCCGGGCGGCTGGGCCATCAGGTAGAGGTGGAAACCGACGGCGGCGGTGGTGCCGTGCATCGCCTCCCACATGTCCAGGGTGGGCAGCACGTCGAGGCAGGCCAGGTGGGTGATCGTCTCGGGGTGGTCGAGGGCAGCGCGGAAGGCTACGAGGGCGCCGCGGTCGTGCCCGGCCAGTGCGAAGCGCTCGTGGCCCAGCGCGCGGGCCAGGGTGACGATGTCGGCAGCCATGGTGCGCTTGGAGTAGGTGGTGCCGTCAGCCTCGGCAGGTTTGTCGCTGGCGCCGTAGCCGCGTAGGTCGGGGCAGATCACGGTGTGGTCGGCCGCGAGGTCGGCGGCGACGTGCCGCCACATCAGATGTGTTTGGGGGAAGCCGTGTAACAGCACGATCGGACTGCCCGTGCCCGCGATGGCCACGTTGACAGACACCTCGTCGGCGACGGGGATGTGCTGGTAGTCGAAGCCGGTGATGGCAGGCGTCATGGTTCTGCGTCCTCCTGTTGGTGATCAGCTATCTCGAAGCCTGCCGCGCGCGGATGAGCATCCGATCAGCGCGCTATACCGTGTCCGGAGGCGGTGAGTGCCCCGGGAAAGGTTGGTCGGCGGTGCAAGTGGTGTTCGGGGTGCTGGGGCCGGTGGTGGCCTGGGACAGTGCCGGGGGCGCGATCGCCTTGAAGGGACCGCGGCACCGTGCGGTGCTGGCCCGGCTGGTGGTTGCCCGCGGCCGCGTCGTACCGGTGACCCGACTGGTCGACGATCTGTGGATGGATCCGCCCCCTGGCGCGGTGGGCGCGGTGCGTACCTTCGTGGCGTCGTTGCGGCGGGCGCTGGAGCCACAGCGCCCGGCCCGCGCTCCGGCCCGCCTGCTGGTTACTGAGGGACCGGGGTATGCGTTGCGTGCGGAGCCGGACGCGGTGGACGCATGGCGCTTCGAACAAGCGGTGATCGCCGCCGCGACGCTCTCCCCCGAGGAGGGGCTCACCCGGCTGGAAGAGGCGCTGGAGTGGTGGCGCGGGCCCGCCTACGCCGAGTTCGCCGACGCGGCCTGGGCCTACGCGGAGCGCTCCCGCTTGGCGGAGTTGCGGTTGTACGCCGTCGAGCGGCAGGCCGAGGCCCGGCTGTCACTGGGGCTGGCTGCTGAGGCGGTGCCGGATCTGGACGCCCACGTGACTGAGCATCCCTGGCGCGAGGACGCCTGGCGTCTACTGACGCTCGCGCTTTACCGCGCCGGGCGCCAAGGTGACGCGCTCGCCGTGCTGCGCCGGGCGCGAACGCTCCTGGTCGAACAGTTGGGGGTGGATCCCGGCCCGGGGCTGCGCCGCCTGGAGGCGGACATCCTCGACCACGCCGACCACCTCGACCCGGCGTCCGGAGCGGGCGGTACGGCGGGACAGGTTTGGGCGCAGGCGGCAGCCGCGTACGACCGGACCGTGGCATCTGGAGCCCGGGCCCGGCTGGAGTCGACAGTGGGCCTGCTGCGCAATCTCGCCGTGACCGGGGGCGGGGGACTTCAGGTGGCCCGTCAGCACCGCATAGCGGCCATCGCGGCGGCCGAGGAGCTGGGTGACGCGGAATTGACGGCCCGCGTGATCGGCGCGTACGACGTCCCGGCGATCTGGACCCGCTCCGACGACCAGGGAAACGCGGCGCAGATCGTGGCGGCGGCTGAGCGCACGCTGACCGCTCTTCCTCCCGGTGGGCACGAGGCTGCGCGGGCCCGGCTGCTGGCCACGATCGCCCTGGAGTCGCGGGGCACCCACGCGGCGCGCGGACCCCAGGCCGCGCGGCAGGCAGAGGAGATCGCCCGCGGTCTGGACGATCCGGCGCTGCTGGCGTTCGCCCTCAACGGTGTGTTCATGCAGACCTTTCACCGGGCGGGTCTGGCGCCGCGCAGGGATGAGACTGGCGCGGAGCTGGTCGCCTTGTCCGCCCGGCACGGCCTGGTCACCTTCGAGGTCCTCGGACACCTCATCCGCGTCCAGGCCCGCAGCGCATTCGCGGACTTCCCCGGAGCCGACGCCCACGCGGCTGCCGCAGACCGCCTGGCCGAGCGCCACGAACTGCCACTGGTCGGCGTATTCACCCACTGGTACCGAGCGCTGCGGCTCGCCGCGACCGGCCAGGCACCGGCGGCTGAGGTGGAGGAGGCCTACCGGGACGCCGCCGCACAGTTGAACGGCGCCGGCATGCCCGGCCTGGAGTGCGGCCTGCTCCCGCTGGCGCTGCTGTGCGCGCGCGTGCAGTACGCACTGCCCATCCACACCGACGAGCAGATCGACTGGGAGCCCTACGAGCCGTGGGTCCGTCCTCTGGTGCTGCTGGCCCAAGAGCGCCGCGGTGAGGCCGCGGCGTTGTTGCGCAGGGTCCCGGACCCGCCCCGCGACCTCCTGTTCGAGGCGCTGTGGTGCCTCACCGCGCGGGCGGCCATTGCCCTCGGCAACCGCGAGATGATGGAACGCGCGCATAGCGAGCTCACCCCTGCTGTCGGGGAGTTGGCCGGGGCGGGCAGCGGTCTACTCACGCTGGGCCCGGTCTCGAAGCACATCGGCGACCTCGCCACGGCTCTCCGAATCCCACCTCCGCGGTGACTCATTTGTCCCAGATGTCCGCTTGGGGAAGCCCGAGGGTGGCGCGCGCACGGTCGACGATCTCCTGAATCACGGCGGTCTTACGAGCCGTGTAGTCCCGCCCACCCCGAGCCTCGGCGGCCGCGGCACGCTTCACCTGCTCGTATCGGTCTCGATCGTCTGAATGCACAAGAAGCCAATCGCGAAAGATCCTCTGATTGCAGGTTTCCCATTTGCGTTGCCGCGAAGAAATGGGCGATATGCGTGCGCTCACATCCAGACATCCGGACGAGGACCCGGTGCGTCCGCGGGCCAGCGGCGACATCGACGAAACCGGCGCAAGCCAGTGCGTTCTCGTTCTCGCCGACGTCCGCCGGCCGATCGACTCGGACCGCCAGATCGATCACGGGCTTGGCCGCCAGCCTGGGGACAGCGGTCGACCCGATGTGCTCGATGAGCCAATCCTGACCGGTGGCCTGCCGGATATCTGCGGCAGCAGCGCGGAACTGCTCCGGCCAGCGTGAGTCATATGCCACCAGCATGGTCCGCACCCTACGCCGGACGAATTGTTCGCGAGCTTCTACTCACCAGGTCCGCGAGGGTGATGCCGGCGGCCCGGTCGAGGTGGAGCGCGGTCAGGCCGGCAGCGCGGGCGCCGACCACGTCCAGTTCGAGGTTGTCGCCGATCATCAACGTCTCCGCCGGTTCGGTGCCCAGCGCCTTGCAGGTCAGGTGATAGGCCTCGGCGGCCGGCTTGCTGACGCCCAGGCTCTGCGAGGTCGAGACGACGTCCACCAGGCCGGCCAGACCGATGGTCGCCAGCTTCGAGTTCTGTTGCAGCGTGCTCCCGTTGGTGAGTACGCCGATCCGCCAGCCGTTGCTGCGGGCAACTTGCAGGGCAGGTCGGGCGTCGGGGAAGGCTGCCCAGTGGCGGACGTACCAGGTGAGGAAGACGTCGAAGGCGCTGTCCAGCTCGAAGTCTCCCGCGGGCACCGGGTGTCCGATCAGCGGCAGGAATTCTCGCAGCCGCTGGCGGCGCTGGCCTTGATGACTGAGGCTGCCGTCCAGCCAGGCGTCGAAGCAGCGGCGCTCTATCTCGAACCATTGGGCGATCAGGTCCTCGGTCGGGGTGAAGCCGAGGTCCGAGACCCAGTTGCGCACTGCAGTGGTCGCGGAGGTGGTGTGGTCGAAGAGGGTGTCGTCGAGGTCGAAGATGACTGCCTTCATGCCGGAACTACCGAGGTCCGGTTGAGCTCGCGGTGGTTCGCATAGCCGGAGAGGGCGAGCGTGAGGTCCAGCTCGGCCAGCAGACAGCGCAGTATGTGCTCCACCCCGGCTTGACCGGCCAAGGCAAGTCCGTAGAGGAAGGGCCGGCCAAGCAGGATCGCCTTGGCGCCAAGCGCGAGCGCCTTCGCCGCGTCCGCGCCCGTCCGCACGCCCGAGTCGAAGAGGACGGTGACCTGCTCGCCGACCGCGTCCGCGATACCTGGCAAGGCGTCCAGCGCGGCGACGGCTCCGTCCACTTGACGGCCGCCGTGGTTCGACACGACCACGCCGTCCATGCCGTGTTCCGCCGCGAGCTTGGCGTCCTCGACCGAGGTGATGCCCTTCAGTACGATCGGCCCGTCCCAGTGCGCACGGAGAAAGGGCAGGTCGTCCCAACTCAACCCGAGGTTCGGGAACATCTGCGCCCAATGCATCACTGCGGCCGTCGGATCTTCCTCAACGGGCTTGGCCAGCTTGGCCCGGAAGGCCGGATCGCTGAGGTAGTTGGCGATGCCCTCGCCCTTGAGGAACGGCAGGAAGCCGCGGTCCAGATCTGCCGGGCGCCAGCCAATCGTGCCGGTGTCGAGAGTGACCAGCAGTGCCGAGAAGCCGTTCGTCTTCGCCCGCTCCAGGAAGCTCAGGCACACGTCGCGATCGGTCGGCCAGTACAGCTGGTACCACTTGTTGTCAGCCTCGATCTGCTCGAAGGAGTGACTCGCCTGGGTGGAGTGCGTGTAGGTCAGTCCGAGCGCACTCGCGGCCCGGGCCGTGGCCAGCTCGCCGTCCGGGTGAGCAAGCGTCTGTACGCCGACCGGCGCGATCACCACCGGCGCCGCCATCTTCGTGCCCAGCACCGTGCAGGACAGATCCCGCTCGGCGCTGCCGCGCAACATCCTCGGCGCCAGTCGCCAACGGTCGAACGCGGCCAGGTTGGCCCGGGCGGTCGCTCCGCTGCCGGCGCTCGGCACGATGTAGCCCATCGCCTCGGCGGACAGGTTCGCCGCAGCCTGGGACTCCAGCCTGGACAGGTCGGTGGTGATCTCCGGCCGGGTGTTCTGGAACATGCCCTGGACGTAGATACTCAGCTGGTGGTCGCCGAAGTTGGCTGCTGGCGTCATGGCCGGATGCTCTCATGTCCGGCGCCGCAGTGACACGAGTCCCGCCATGGTGAAGAGGCAGCACAGCCAGCCGAACCAGTCACCCCACCTGGTGTAGAGGGTCCCGGCGATCCCCGGCCTCAGTTCACCGGTCAGCATCGCGGCCGAGTCCGATGGCGCGGCGACCTCGCTGACGACCCGCCCGTACTGATCGCTGAGGGTGAGTAGACCCTGGCTGCCGTCGCGGGCCAGCGGGATCCCGTTCTCGACTCCGCGGAGCAGCGCCATCCGGCTATGCAGCCAGCCGTCGTCGTCGAAGTCCAGCGCAGGCACCAGCAGCAGGCCGACGCCGGCCTTGCCGTACTGCCTCGACAGTCTGGGGAAGTCCATGTCCTTGCAGATCAGCACGCCCCACTGGCCGCCACCGATGCCCGGCATCAGTCCGAGGTGATCGCCTGGCTGATAGGGCTCGAGCCCGGGGATCAGGTGACGCTTGTCGTACGACGTCGGCGTACTGCCGTCGGAGTGCAGAACCAGGGCACGGTTGTAGTCGTTGCCGCCCTCCCCGAAAACGGCCAATCCGGCAACAAGCTGAATGTTGTTGCTGGTGGCAATCGCCTGCAGTTTGGCTTGTAGGGTGACCAATGTGGTTGCATCGACATCGATGATCTTCTCCGGAAGCAGGACGACCTGGGCGCCGGCCTCCGCGGCCGCGGTGATCTGCTTGGTGTAGTTGGCGAGGATCGTGGGTCCGCCGGGAGACGACCAGCGGGCATCGTCGTCGGTGTTCGCCGACACCACGGCGATCCGTACCGCCGCTTGGTCTGACGGATCCGCCGCCAGCCGCCAGGCGCCGTACCCGAAGGTGCCGATGGCAACGATCATTAGCGCGGTCGCAACCTGCACCACGGTACGACGCCTGATGCCTGGGCTGAGCATCACCGCAATGGCAGCGGCAGGTGCCAGTAAGAGGAAGCTGATGCCCCAGATGCCGGTCAGGGAAACAAGTTGGACGATCGGCTGTACGTCCGCCTGGGTGTAGGCGAGGCTGGTGAACGCACCGTGCGGCGAGACCGTGGCGATTAGGTAGTCGCAGGCCGCCCAGGTGGCAGGTGCAACTAGCGCGGCAAGAGCAAAATGCGTCCGGACCACTAGTGCACGGAACAGAACCACGGTCAGGGTGAACACCCCAGCCAACAGGATGAGGAAGCCCATCGCGGCCGGCGGCAGATCGAGGTCCTTCAGCAAGTAGTGCCAGAGGTTGGACAGGCCGAGGGACCAGCCGAAGAAGGCTGCTAGAGCTGCTAGTCGGCCGCTGACCCGCGGGGCGAGTAGCAAGACTGGCAGAGGCGCGAGCCAGGTCAGCACCGGAATGGTGTCCAACCCGGTGCCGAAGTAGAGAGCGATACCCGTCAGCAGCGCGGCCAGGGCGGCGTACGGGCGGGGGTGCCTAGTTGCGGAGTCCATCGATCATCCTCTCGCCCAGGCTCAGGCACAGGGCGCGGAAGTCGGGGTCGGACATCCCGATGCGTGCACCGTGGTAGAGCTGGATCAGGCCGTGCACGAAGGCGGCGATCATCAGGCTGGATTCCCAGATGTCGTCGTCACGGAAGAGGCCCTGCTCGATGCCGTCCGCGATTGCGTCGGCGAGCAGGGTGAACGTCGGGGACCGGCGGGCGCGGAAGTCCTCGGGGAACTTCCGGGCCTGGTCGCGGCGCTCGGTGAACATGTACTCGTAGAGCCGCGGCTGGGCCAGCCCGAAGTCCACGTGGTCGACGAGCATCTCCCGCAGCCGGGCGTCCGCCGCGACACTGCGGGGCTCGGCCCCCCATCGCTTCATCAGTTCGGCGAATGCCTCGTCCGCGACCTCGTGCAGCAACGCGTCCCGGTCCGGGAAATATTGGTAGATCGCCATCGGCGTGATGCCGACCGCTGCCGCGACCTTGCGCATGGTGACGCCGTCGGCGCCCTTCTCGGTGAGCAGCCAGCTCGCCGCCGCCGTGATCCGCTTCTTCGTCGTCACCTCGGTCATGGCAGCTATTTAATGCGAAATACCTATACGCTGTATAGGGGAATAGTCCCGGTTGCACCCTGAATCATGCCCCGAGTCCGGTGCAGGGCTGCGGACTCAGGTTCTCCTTCCGTACTGGCCGACCGGGTCGCCGTTGAGCGGATGAGTACCGACAGGGTGGTCGGCGACAGCATCGCCGTCGGGTCGGGTGGGTGCGGAGGTGGCATCACCGTGGATCGGGTGGGCGTCGAGGTGGTCGGGTGAGTGCGGAGCCGGCCAGACAACAGCACCGCCGCGGACCGGGCCAGCGCCGACGCGGTCAGCCTGCGTCATCATCGACTGGACGGGCGCCCGAGGTGATCAGGCAGCATCACCTCGGGTCGTGGGACACCGACGTGCTCAGGCAAAGCATCACCGTGGATCCGGGTCGGTGTCGCCCGGGATGCGATCCAGACGGTCGCGTCGGAGTCAGCCTGTGTCGTCGTCGCTCGGTTGGTTGTCGATGCGGTGGGTGCCGGTGGGGTCGACTGTCCACTTGAATCCGTGTGGGCTGGTCCATTCCTGGGCGCGGCCTGGTAGCCGCCAGACTTTCCAGTGGGCAAGGGTTTTGACCCGGTGGTGGAACCGCGACTGGGGTGCCAGGTTGTCGGTGTTGGTTTGGCCGGGTGGGCCGGTGGTGCTGTACGGCTCGATGTGGTCCAGGTCGGT
>JAWWOY010000173.1:0-10061 GCA_033851195.1 Kribbellaceae bacterium
GACGCCGATCTCGACCTCGACCAGTTGAAGCAGCTCGTCGGCCTGGTGCCGTACGACGAGACCACCGACCGGTTCCCCGTCACTGCGATGGACGCGGTCGTGTTCGTGGTCGGCAACGCGACGCAGACCGCGAAGTACTACCAGTTGGCCTTCGGGATGGACCTGGTCGCCTACGCCGGTCCGGAGACCGGTCAGAAGGACAGCTTGGCCTTCGTGCTCAAGGCAGGCTCGGCGCGCTTCGTCATCACCGGCGGCGTACACCCCGCCAGCCCGTTGCACGATCACCACCGCACGCACGGTGACGGCGTGTCGGACATCGCGCTCGAGGTGCCGGACGTGGACAAGTGCATCGAGCACGCCCGGGCCCAGGGCGCCACCGTGGTGGAGGAGCCGCACGACGTGTCCGACGAGCACGGCACGGTCCGCCGAGCCGCGATCGCGGCGTACGGGGACACCCGGCACTCGCTGGTCGACCGCTCCCGGTACGACGGTCCGTACCTGCCCGGGTTCGTCGCCGCCGAGACCTCGGTGGTCCGTCCGGCGGGCCACCCGAAGCGGCTGTTCCAGGCTGTCGACCACGTGGTCGGCAACGTCGAGCTGGGCCGGATGGAGGAGTGGGTCGGGTTCTACAACAAGGTGATGGGCTTCGTGAACATGGCGGAGTTCATCGGCGACGACATCGCCACCGACTACTCCGCGTTGATGAGCAAGGTGGTCGCCAACGGCAACCACCGGGTGAAGTTCCCGCTGAACGAGCCGGCCATCGCGAAGAAGAAGTCGCAGATCGACGAGTTCTTGGAGTTTTACGATGGCGCCGGCGCGCAGCACATCGCGCTGGCCACCAACGACATCCTGCGCACCGTCGACATCATGCGGGCCAACGGCGTCGAGTTCCTGGACACGCCGGAGTCCTACTACCAGGATCCGGAACTGCGGGCCCGGATCGGCGAAGTGCGGGTCCCGATCGAGGAACTGCAGCAGCGCAAGATCCTGGTCGACCGGGACGAGGACGGGTACCTGCTGCAGATCTTCACCAAACCGATCGGCGACCGGCCGACGGTGTTCTACGAGCTGATCGAACGGCATGGTTCGCTAGGCTTCGGCAAGGGTAACTTCAAGGCCCTGTTCGAGGCGATCGAGCGTGAGCAGGAGCGCCGCGGCAACCTCTGAGCCGCTGGTCCGCGTCCGATAACCGGAGATGCTGTCGGACGCGGGCCGTTCGCGTTACCCTGCGCAGTGAGTGTGCGTCGGGGCGTACGCTCAGGAAGGGTTTCCGATGAAGAAACTGGGCGTTCTGCTCAGCACCGTGGGTCTGGCCGGAGCGAGCCTGGTCGCGGTGGCTCCAGGTGCTCAGGCGGCACCGGACGCCAGCTGCTCGGGTGCGAAAGTTATTTCCAGTACACCGATTTTCCGGTTCCGCCGACCGCCGGGATTCGGCGACGTCCGGCTGATGCGCGACGCCTGCTCGCAGTACTGGGCCGTGGTCGTGATGGATGAACGGCTGCCGGCGTACGCAAGGACCAATGCATTCCTCTTCCAGTACGGCGGCTCCAACGCGGGGCGCCAGTACTCCTGCGACAGCCCGGGCGGCACCAACATGGTCGTCGCCGGGCAACGGACCTGCCGGACGCCGAAGATCAAGTCGACGGACGGCCGCGTCACCTTCGCCGGTAAAGCGATCGAGTACCACAACTACGGCGGCGGCTTCCAGCCGATCTCCGAGAACCAGACGGGACGGACCCGCTGACCGCACTGCCCATCAGCGGATAAGGATCTAGGCTCACCTGGTATGAAGCAGGTGGTGGACCAACTCCGGCAGGTACTGCCACCGGAAGCGCTGGTTACTGATCCAGACCGGATGCAGAGTTACCGACACGACCGGGCGATGTTCTGCCCGGCCGGTGAGCCGCTGGCGGTGGTGCTGGCCCGCGAGACGGCACACGTGCAGGCAGCTGTGCGGATCGCCGCGGCGGCCCGCGTTCCCGTCGTACCGCAGGGAGCCCGGTCGGGGCTGTCCGGCGCGGCCAATGCGCTGGACGGCTGCATCGTCGTGTCCCTGGAGAAGATGGACCGCATTCTGGCCATCGAACCTGTCGACCGGTACGTCGTGACGCAACCGGGCGTGTTCAACGCGGTACTCTCCCGGGCGGTCGCCGAGCAGGGGCTGTTCTACCCGCCGGACCCGTCCAGCTGGGAGTTCTGCTCGATCGGCGGCAACCTGTCGACGAACTCGGGCGGCCTGTGCTGCGTGAAGTACGGCGTGACCACCGACTATGTGCTCGGCCTCGAGGTCGTCCTGGCCAATGGCGAGGTGCTCCGGACGGGACGTCGTACGGTCAAGGGCGTCGCGGGCTACGACCTGACCAAGCTGATCGTGGGCAGCGAGGGCACGCTCGGCATCATCACCGAGGCGACCCTCGCGTTGCGCCCGCAGGCGGCCCGGCCGCAGACGATGGCGGCGCTGTTCGACTCCGCCGTGACGGCCGGCGAGGCGATCGTCGAGATCATCCGCAGCGGGGTGTCGCTGTCGCTGCTGGAGATCATGGACCGGACCACCATCGCGGCGGTGAACGCGTACAAGCGGATGGACCTGCCGACCGAGGCCGCCGCGATGCTGATCGCCCAATCGGATGCGGGTGGCGAGGTTGGAGCCGCCGATGTGGCCATCGTCGCGAAGACGTGTCGTCAGTACGGCGCGATCGAATGCATCGAGGCGGACGACCCGGCCGAGGGCGAACTGCTGCTGGCGGCCCGCCGGGCGGCGCTGAACGCGCTCGAGCAACTCGGTACGACGATGATCGACGACGTCTGCGTGCCCCGGTCCCGGCTGGCCGACTTCATCGGCGCGGTCGAACGGATCGCCACCGACCTGGACATCACTGTCGGAGTGCTCGGCCATGCGGGTGACGGCAACATGCACCCGACGGTGGTGTTCGACGCCGCCGACGCCGAGCAGTCCCGCCGGGCGGCGGCAGCGTTCGACCGGATCATGGAGGTCGGCCTCGAGCTGGGCGGCACGATCACCGGTGAGCACGGTGTCGGGATGCTCAAACGGGACTGGCTGCGGCAGGAGATCGGTCCGGTCGGTATCGCGGTGCACCGCGCGATCAAGGCGGCCATGGACCCGGCCAATATCCTCAATCCGGGCAAGGTCGTCGCACTCGGTGACCTGTGACCCAACCGCAACGGAACTGCTGGTGGCCGACGACGTTGGTGGCCGTCGAATGTGACGTCCTGGCCGGACGATGGGAGCCGACGGCTCCCCGGGTGGCGTGCCATCGTGGCCTGCTCAGATCCAGGTCCGCGGATCGTGGGAGACGGATGCAGCAACTTAGGAGGCGACAGATGCGAGCACGGCAGATCCTGCCGGCCGGTCTGACGCTGTTGATGCTGCTGACCACGAGCGCCTGCGGAGCTGGTGGCCTACGAGTCGAGGGCGCCGAGGAACCCGTCACCACACCGAGTGTCAGCCCGACGACGTCGGCAGAATCGCCGAAGCCGATGATGACCAACGAGGTGGACCTGGCAGCGGTCCGGCGGGTGTTGCTGGCCAGCAAGCACGTCGACCCGGACGCGCGCAAGGTGCTGACGATCTGCACGGTGGTCGAGCGGTGCCTTCGCAGCGGTGCCACCGTCGACGTGATGCACTCCGGCCGGCCGCAGGTGGTGGTCACCATCAACACCATCGACAACTTCATCTTCGGCGCCTTCCTGCTCGCCCTGGACCCGGCCGGACCGCGGCTGGTTTGGAGTCTGAAGGCCGAGCAGTTGAAGATCTATCCCAGCAAGCAGGGCGACCTGGTGGTGGAGTCCAAGATTTTTGGCACGTACGATCGAGCTTGCTGCCCCTCCGGCAGCAGGGTCGAGGTCTACCGTTGGAGCGATGGGCGCATGATCAGGCTCAGCTCAACGGAGCAAAAGGGAGACTGAACTTCAGTGTTATCTGAAGAACCGGCCGCGCGGATCCTGATGGTCGAGGACGACGCGGTGATCCGTGAGGCAACCCAGTTGACCCTTGAGCGTCATGGCTACGACGTCGCCACGGCCGAGGACGGCTTGGAGGCGATCGAGAGTTTCGAGAAGCTCGACCCCGACGCAGTGATGCTGGACGTCATGCTGCCGGGCCTGGACGGCATCTCCGTCTGCCGCCGGCTCCGGGAGGCCAGTACCGTCCCGATCGTGATGGTCTCGGCCCGCGGTGACGCCCTCGACGTCGTACTGGGGTTGGAAGCCGGGGCTGACGACTACGTGACCAAGCCGTTCGACACCCAGGTGCTGGTGGCCCGCCTGCGCGCCGTGCTCCGGCGCGCCGTGGCAGACCCGGTCCACCCGACCCCGGCGACCGGCGTGACCGTCGAGTCCTTCGGTGATCTCGAGCTCGACCGCGAGGCGCTGGAGGTACGCCGTAGCGGCAGCACCGTGCAGCTCACTCCGACCGAGCTGAAGCTGCTGATCGAGTTCGCCAACAATCCGGGGGTTGTGCTCAGCCGGTCCACCCTGCTACAGCGGGTCTGGGACTACGAGTGGGGCGGTGACGGCCGGTTGGTCGACGTTCACCTGCAGCGATTGCGTACCAAGATCGGCGCGGACCGGATCGAGACGGTGCGCGGGTTCGGATACAAGCTGCGGGCCTGAGGTGGGACTCCGCGGCAAGCTCGGCCTGATTTTCTTGCTGGTCTCCTCGCTCGCGATCCTCGTTCTCTGCGTCGCGGTCTACACCCAGGCACAGTCGGCCCGACTGGACCGGACCAGGAGCTTCGCCGACGAGCGGGTCCAGTCAGCCGCCGACAACTACCTGCGGACTGGCGTGCTGCTGCTCGGCTCCAGGCTGGACGACCCCAAGTTGCCGCCGCAGCTGCGGGACGCGGTCCTGGAGGGGAAGCGGGCCACCTTCAAGACCGCCTCGCCGAATGCCCAGATGTGGGCGGCCAGCGGGCTCAAGGACAACCACATCATCTCGATCGTGCAGCCCTACGAGGACACCGATCCGTCCATGGCCGCGCTCCGGAAGGCGCTGATCCTGGGCGGCATCGGCACTGTCGCGATGGTCGCGCTGGTGAGCGTGGTGGCGGCCGGCAGACTGTCTCGCCGCATCGTCGCCGTCGCCGGTACGGCGCGTCGCATCGCCGGCGGTGAGCTGAACGCGTCGGCGGCGACCACGGCCGGTACGGGCAAGGACGAGGTGGCAGCGCTGGCCAGCGCGCTGGACACGATGGCCAGTTCGCTGCGAAGTCAGCTGGAGGCCGAGCGCCGGTTCACCGCGGACGTCGCGCACGACCTGCGCACTCCCGTCACCGGGCTGCTGACCGCGGCCGAGCTGTTGCCGCCGGGCAGGCCGAGCGAGCTGGTCCGGGACCGGGCGAAGGTGCTGCGCCGGCTGGTGGAGGACCTGCTCGAGATCGCGCGGTTCGACTCCGGAGTCGAACAGGTCGATCTGGAACACGTCGGGCTGGGGGCGTTCGTCGGGTCCGCGGTCGGCCGGTTGCGGACCCAGCAGTCGCTGGCACCGGACAGCATCGTGGTGCACCGGGTGGGGCCGGAGCAGACGGTGTCCACCGACCCGCGCCGGATCGAGCGGATCCTGGCCAATCTGATCGTCAACGGGATGCGGCACGGCCGGCCGCCGATCGAGGTCACCGTCACCGGCTGGACCATCGAGGTGATCGACCACGGGGACGGCTACCCGGAGGAGTTGATCGCCGAGGGGCCACGTCGGTTCCGGTCCGGGAATGCCGAGCGGGGCGTCGGGCACGGACTGGGGCTGACGATCGCGGCCGGGCACGCGAAGGTGCTGGGCGCCCAGCTGGTGTTCGGTACGACCCCTGGCGGCGGCGCCTCGACCCGGCTGGTGTTGCCGAAGTCATGTGACATGTAGCTGTAAGTCATGTGAAACATACCTGTAAACCGTTCTCCTGGGCGCCGCGTCATATCAGATGTCGGGTTCACCAGAACCCAAATAGACATACGCCCAGCAAGAAAATCACGAGGATACAAAAAAACATGCGCAATCGCTCTCACTTCGCCCGTCGTACCGCCGCTGCCGTCGCGGGCGTTGCCCTTGCTCTGACCGCCGCTGGCGCTCTGCAGGCCAATGCGGCGCCGGACCCCACTCACGGTGCCCGTCCGGCCCCAGTGACCCACCCGGCCCCGGTGACCCACCCGGGTCACGGTGCCCGTCCGGCCCCGGTGACCCACCCGGGTCACGGCCGTCCGGCCCCTGCGCCGTCGATCACCATTAGTGCCGACAGGACCAACGTGAGGTCCGGGGGCACGGTCACGTTCACGGGCACCACCACCGGCATCGCGGACAACACCAAGGTCACCGTGCAGAGCCTGGAGCGCGGTAGCTGGGTGAACTACGCCGCCTGGACCACCACCAGCAGCGCCAGCTACACGGTCTCGGTGGAGAGCAGCCACATCGGCGTCAACACGTTCCGCGTGGCGACCCCCGCGACTGCCAGCAGCTCGGTGACGGTCAACGTCCACAAGTAACATCGCCGCTTACGTCCGAAGAACCCTGGGCTATAGCGCAAGGTTCTTCGGACGTAACGGGGGCCTCGACGGCGGCGCCTCGGACCGGCTGCGTGCCGGGAAATTGTGAGACATGACTGTAAACCTGTCTCCTCGGCGCCGCGTCTTTTTGATGTCGGGTTCACCGGAACCCGGTGAGGCATACAAATGAGTAAGACCTACCGAGGGATATCGAAATCATGCGTGTTCGCTCTCATTCCGTCCGTCGTACCGCCGCTGCCGTCGCGGGTGTTGCGCTCGCTGTGACCGCCGCCGGCGCTCTGCAGGCCAGCGCCACGCCGGACATTCGGACCACCAGCTCGACCGGCGCGAGTGCGGTCGCAGCTGCGCCGTCGATCAGCATCGGGGCCAGCAAGACCAGGGTGAAGGCCGGGGCCACGATCACGCTCACAGGCACCACCAGGGGCATCCCGACCAACACCAAGGTCACCGTGCAGGACCTGCAGAACGGCAGGTGGGTGAGCCTGGCCACGGCCAACGTGAGCAGGAGGGCCACCTACTCGGTCTCGGTCACGAGCCGCCGGATCGGCGTCAACACGTTCCGCGTGGCGACCACCAGGGCTGTCAGCGGGTCGGTCCGGGTCACCGTTGTCAGGTGACGTCCCTCTTATGTTCGAAGCACCTTGCACCATGACGCAATGTAAAGTCGCATCAAACAATTCACGGTCGGATGTCTCAGCACATCGGTAACACCTGGATGCTCGTGGCGTAATTCTGGTTGATGACCAGAAATGGGGGCCACGGTGGATCCGAAAAGTGCGGCAGCGGTGTTCGCGAAGGCTGCCGGTGAGCCGGTGAATGTGACGCTGCTGTGTCGTGGGGTGGGGCTGAGTCCGAAGACGTTTTATAGATATCTGGCGCGATATCAGGCGATGGGGGTGGCGGGATTCTTTTCGTTGTCCCGCCACCCCCCACCGCACGCCTCGACGTTGCCCGACCGTGCTGCGGTCAGCGAGAACGCCCGCGACGAAACGGGGGAGTCACGGGGTGATGCGGCCGGTGACTGAGCCGAGGCCGATGCGGGTGCCGTCCGGGGTGGTGGCCCAGCCGGTGATGGTGACCTCGTCGCCGTCGACCAGGAAGGTGCGCTCCTCGCCGTTGACCTTCAGCGGCTCGCGGCCGCCCCAGCTCAGTTCCAGGAACGAGCCGCGTTGATCCTTCTCCGCGCCACTCACCGTGCCGGACGCGAACAGGTCACCGGTGCGGACCGAGGCGCCGTTCGCCGTCAGGTGGGCCAGCATCTGCGCCGCCGACCAGTACAACGACTTGTACGGCGGACTGCTGACCAGCTGGCCGTTCCAGTACACCTCGAAGGTGATGTCGAAAGTCGTCAGGTCATCGCTCGCCAGATACGGCAGCACTGCCGGCTCCTGCTTGCCCAGGGCAACCGCCGACGCCTTCAGTGCCTCCAGCGAGACCACCCAGGCAGAGATCGAGGTGGCGAACGACTTCCCGAGGAATGGGCCGAGCGGCACGTACTCCCACGACTGGATGTCTCGGGCGGACCAGTCGTTCACCAGCACCACGCCGTACACGTGATCTTGGAAGGCGTCGACGGAGATCGGTTTGCCGAGACTCGAGGGGCTGCCGACGACGTAACCGAGCTCCACCTCGATGTCGAGCCGCTCAGACGGCCCGTACGTCGGTGCGTCGTCGCCCGGGCCCTTGCGCTGGCCGGCCGGGCGGACGATATCGGTGCCGCTGGCAACTACCGTGCCGGCGCGGCCGTGGTACCCGACCGGTAGGTGCTTCCAGTTCGGCAGCAGCGGTTCGGAGTCGGGGCGGAACAACTGGCCGACGTTCCTGGCGTGCTGCTCGGAGGCGTAGAAGTCGACGTAGTCGGCGACCTCGAACGGCATCAGCATCGTCACCGCGGACTGCGGGATCAGGTGCGGCTCGACGGTGTCCCGCTCGTTCTCGTTGCGGACCAGCTCCAAGAGCCACTCCCGGGTGGCGTGCCAGGCGGGCCGGCCGAGGCCCAGGAACGCGTTCAGCGACGGCTCCGCGAACAGTTGCGAGCCGTCCAGCATCTGCGCCGAGGCGACCGGGGCCAGATCGATCACCTGGTCGCCGATCGCGGCGCCCACCCGGGGTTCCTCGTCGTCGATCCGGAAGATGCCCATCGGCAGGTTGTCCGGCCCGAACGGCGAGTTCTCCGGTACGTCGATCCAGGTCACGCGTCCTCCAGCAGATCGAGGGCGATCAGGTCGTGGCGGGGCTCGTCGACGCTGCACGAACCGAACGAGGTGAACCAGCGGCGGGTGCCGGCGGCCTGCTCCACGGTCAGTGCGCGAGCCTGTTCGGTGAGTGTCGCACGCTCCCGATTCTCCAGTACGGCGGTCATCTCGACCTGGCTCGCTCCGTCCAGCGATGCCCGGGTGGCCAGCAGCACGTTCAGGAAGCCGTGGTGCTCGAAGCCGCTGTCCGCCGCGGTATGCCGGACAGCGTTGTGGAGCCCGGCGGTGCACTTGAAGGCGACCTCGCGGTCCAGGCAAGCGGTGATGAACGTCGCCACCTGGCCGGCGTCGGGGAACAGGTACGAGTCGAGCCCGCCGGTCCGCAACTTGGCGGCGTAGCCCGCGTCGGCTACCACGTCGAGGGCCCGCTCCCAGGCGCCGGCCAGCCCGATCTCGATGAAAGCGTTCTCTTCGTCCATGCAATCGTCGCAGGCGCGGACCACCCGCAGGGCGTTGCGGGACAGGTCCTCCTCGGCTCGTAGCCGCACCTCGACCGCCGTGACGGTGAGGTCGGGCGACCGGTCGCCATACCGGACGGCCGGCTCGATGCCGCCTGCACCGCCGGTGATCACGACAGTGACTTCCAGTGGCCTGTCGCCGGTGCTCGAGGCCTCCTTGGCTACCGCCATCAGGTCCTCGTCGGTGCAGACGAAGGGGCCGACCAGGTCGGCGTACGGGGCGGTCCGGTGGGCGCGGTGGGCGGCCACAGCCTGGACCAGCGGCAGGTCACCGGGCGGGAACATTGCCGCGTCGTCGACCAGGTGCCGGAACAAGGCAGGGACGGTTGACATGCCTGCGAGCCTAACGGATGCTTTCGGTAAGCGGACACAAGCGTCCGATAAACGTGCGTTGATGATCGCCATCCGGTGCCGGCCGGCGATCGGAAGAAGGAAACATGGCGTTCTACCGGCAGGTCGGGCAGGTCCCGCCGAAGCGGCACACCCAGTTCCGCAAACCGGACGGCGGCCTGCACTACGAGGAGTTGATGGGCGAGGAGGGGTTCTCCTCCGACTCGTCGCTGCTCTACCACTCGGGCGTGCCGTCGGCGATCGTCGACTCGCAGGTGTGGGAGTTGCCCGACCTGGCCACCGTGCCGAACCATCCGCTCACGCCGCGACACCTGAAGCTGCACGACCTGTTCGGTGCTGCCGCCGGCAACAATGTGGTCGAGCACCGCCGCCTGGTGCTGGGCAATGCCGACGTCCGCATCTTCTATGTGGTCGGGGCTGGGCCCTCGCCGCTCTACCGCAACGCCATCGGCGACGAGTGCGTCTACATCGAGTCGGGCCGCGG
>JAWWOY010000182.1:0-12345 GCA_033851195.1 Kribbellaceae bacterium
ATCCGCGTGCTGCGAGAGGTGAGCAGGATCGGTCCGGCGGTCCGTTCGTCGATGGACCGCTCGATGGCACGGCCCACGGCTGGGGGAAGCGGCACGAGGACGACCTTGTCGCCCTTGCCGTGCACGCGGAGAACCCGGTGGCCGTGCTCCTCGCCGAGGTCCTCGATGTCGCTGTCAGTGGCCTCGAAGATACGAAGGCCCTGGAGGCCCAACATCGTGACGAGTGCGGAGTCGCAGCGGTTGGTCGACTGCTTCGCGGCGGTCAGCATGGCCTCGAACTGCAGGTGCGTCAAACCTAGGGTCGGGGATTCGGCGGGCACGTGCGGGCGGCGCACGTACTCGGCGGGGAGTGCTCAAGTACGCCGTCGATCACGCACGCCCGTAGACGCCAACGCCATCGCCATCGCCATCGCCATCGCCATCGAGCAGTACCTCGGCCACGACCGGGCGGAAGAGCACGGCCGTATCGGCCATGAAGCGCAGGGGATGTACGCCGAGGTGGCGTAGCGCCGGCGCATGGTCGACGGCAACGACTCCAACCGCGCCTAGCATCAGGACCCACCAATATGCAGCCGCGGCGATGCGAGCCAGTCGCGGTAGATCGTCGAAGCCATCGCGCAACCGCTGGGCATGGAATGGGACGTGACGCTGTTCGTCGGCCAAGATCCGAGCGGCGACATCGGTGAGCACAGGATCTTCACTGCCCTCGCGCAATGCCCGGTAGTACCGCAGCGCCACAACCTCAGCCACCATCAACGTCATCAACTCCAGCCGCAGTCCCAATGGGCGCCGCAACGTGACGAAAACCTTGTCGCTCCAGTGCCCGCCGACGGTTGAGCCTCCAGCGTTGACCAGCAACTGTTCGAGCAGGCGGGCATGATGCTGCTCCTCGGCTACGAACAGCCGCACCGCAGCCAAATACGCTGGATCGCCGGCTCGGGCGCTCTTGCTGATCAAGCTGGCGCCATCGCCGTCCTCGCCTGCCTGAAACCTCTGTATGCTGCGAACGACCGCTCGATCCAGCGCTCCTCCTGCCTGCCACGGTGGACCGCTATCGCGCTTACGAAGCTCGGCAGCATCTTCGAACACCCGCCGCCAATCGGCGAAGGTCGCGCCGCCCATACCGTCCTCCTCTCACAGTTGGTCCGGAGCGCCGCCAGCACACCCGTCATGCTCCCGCTGACGACGGTAGTTGGTGGACGTCCTGTCTTCCGCATGAGCGTGCACCATCAGCGGTAGATGAGGATGAGCCACTGTCAGCCGGTGAACATCTGCCGGCACTGCTCGAAGCCGGTGACGCGAACGGAAGGACGGTCCATTCCTCGCCACTTCTCGGCGGTCAGCCGCAGCCGGTCTGACACCAGCACTTCGGCGCCTCGGGCGTCGCGGGAGATTCCATCGGGCTCATATCCAAGCCGTCGCGACACCCCCTGAGAGGCGTGGTTGTCCTGGAACACCTCAGTCAGCGCGGCTTCCGCCCCCAGATGGTCAAAGGCCAGCGACAGCAGCCCCACCCGCGCCTCGGTCCCGAGGCCGACACCGTGGAAGGGAAGTCCGAGCCACGACGAGGTGGTGACCTCCCGGACCACCGGGAAATCACGAGCGCGCAGGGTCACCATCCCCAGCGGTGCGCCTTCGGCGCTGAATACGCCCATGCCCAGTCGCCAAGAGCGTACGTCCCACCCGGCGAGCTGCCCCCAGTGCTCACGCAGCACGAACTGGGCGCTAGCAATCGCGGACCCCTCAGTCCACGGGGTCAGGAAGGGGCGCTCTTCTGGAGTGTGCACACCGGCCCCCGCGAGGCGGGCCAACTCGCCCAACTCTGCATCCGTGGGCAGGCGCAGGGTCACGCGCGGAGTGGACACGGACAAGGCAAACATTGGCCAGACATCGTTGAGCACACGGCAGTCTGACCCACCGCCTCTGTTCTGTCAGCTCCATTATCGGGCACGCTCAACCGGCATGTGCAGATGATCGGCGTAGCGATCAGTCTCATAGGCGAGGTGTCAACGATCAGGTGGCAAGCTTCGAGCAGGCCTCGACGCGCTGAACGTCGGACTACGGCTGGAGTACTAGGTGGCTTACTGCGCGCCGACGATCCATGGCGAGCATCTGCAACGTCTGGAGCGACCCCGGCGGCGGCCGAGGCCAACCGTCGAGCACTGCAGTTGGGTCTATGTCTTGCAGGTCCAGTCCCTTGAGCCGCTCGATACATCTTGGTCCGCCAACCGCACGGTTTGGACGCGGGTTCGGTGGGGCGTCACCTACCGCTCCGACAGGCCGACGACGCTCCTCCTGCCGTTTCAACACGCCGTACGCCGGCGCATCAAGACCGGCGAGTCGAGGCGGTAGGTCGGCTCAACCCCGGGCTCAAAGCCAGGGGAGCACCCAAGTCGGCAGGGTCAGCCAGCGAGGTCGGTCAGGAGGGGGTAGTACGGTCCGAACTCGCGTTCCAGCACCAGGCGGCCGAGTTTGCGGTATTCCTGGCCGACCGCGGTGATGATGTCGACCATGCTCACCGGCTCGCCCGATTCCGCTGCCAGGTATGCAGCCGTGACCGAGGCGGAGCGGATGTTGCCGCCGGCCAGTTCGAAGGCCCGGGCGCAGAACTCGAGGTCCAGATCGCTCCCGAGCGGCAGCGGTGGCGCCAGACACTGACTCCACAACCGCGCCCGCAGGTCCGGACTGGGTGCCGGGAAGTCGATGATCGCGTCCAGTCGCCGGGTGAAGGCGTCGTCGATGTTGGCGCGCAGGTTGGTCGCCAGGATCGCCAGCCCGTCGAAGCTTTCCAGCCGCTGCAGCAGATAGGCGCTCTCGATATTGGCATATCGGTCGTGCGCGTCCCTGACATCGCTGCGTTTTCCGAAGATCGCATCGGCCTCGTCGAAGAACAGCACCGCATTCACCCCGCCCGCCTCGCTGAAGATCCGCTCGAGGTTCTTCTCGGTCTCCCCCACATATTTGTCGACCACTGTTGCCAGGTTGACCGTGTACAGATCCAGGCCGAGCTCGGTCGCGATCACCTCGGCCGACATTGTCTTGCCGGTGCCGGAATCCCCGGCAAACAAGGCAGTAACGCCACGACCACGTCCGCCCCCGCGCCGCATCCGCCAATCGGTCAGCACGGTCTCACGATGCCGTGCCCGCGCGGACAACCCTCGCAGCGCGCGCAGGACCGAAGGCGCGAGCACCAGGTCGGCCCAACCCACCTCGGGCTCGATCCGGCGAGCAAGCCGTTCGAGCCCGGCGGCGTTCTGAGCCCGTACGCCGCGGCGCAGGTCCTCCGGGGTGATCGGTCCACCCGACAGCATGGCTGACGCGGTAGCCGTCCTGAACACCTTCCGCACCTGGCTCGGACCCAGTGCGAGATGGGCCGCCAGGACCTCCGGGTCTAGCTGCGGGCTTGGTTCCGGCAGGTGCTCCCGCCAGAGTTCGACGCGATCACGCGCCCCCAGCACCGGCGCATCCAGCGTCAGTGGTGCTTCCGGACTCCAGCGCGGGTCCCAGGTCGTCGTACCGATGAACACCACGGGGACGTCCCACCGGCTCAGCCGGTGCAGGGACTCCAGCGAGGATTCGGCGAGCGTTTCGACTGGTCCGGCAACCAGGCCGGCACCTTGCAGCAGGGCTTCGCGGCCGGCGATCACGGCCAGGCCGAGTGGGTCGGCATCGCGCGCCATCAGTGTCAGGTCGACTGCCACCGCCCTACAACCCGCAGCCGCCAACGCAGCTGCCGCGATGGATTGACCGGTGCCGATCTCGTGTTCCCGCAGGTGAACCAGCCGTACGCCGGCCGCCAGGGTGCGGCCGAGGTCCGCACTGACCGGCGTCCGGTAGGGCGTCACCACCTCGAGCATCGGGACGAGCCGATGATCCGGCAGATCGTCACCGAGCAGATGCGCGGCCACCCGGTCCGGCACCCGCAGAGCTCTGGTCAGGAAGGGGCGTTCGGCATCTTCCACGATGAGCAGCCCTCGATCGACCAGCGGGCCGGTGGCGGTCAGCCGTCCGCGGGCGACCGACGACATCGACGAGGCACCGGCGAGTTCCAGCGCCAGGCCGACGCTGGCGCGTCGCCGGGTCACGTCGTCGTTCAGGTAGCCGTAGAGCCGCTCGAACCTGCTGTCGAGATCGGGAAGCAGCGCGATGACGAGGAGCTCGGTGTCCAAAGCAGACAGGCCTGCCTCAGCCGCGAGCGTGCGGAGCCGGACGACGTTGCCGTCAGCAACAATAAGATCGGCGGCGCGCTCCAGCTCGTCGGACGCGTCCTGGTCGACAACCGCGGTATGGCCTTCGCCGTTGAGAAGCCGGTCGACCATCTCCTCGTTGACGTACAGCCCGCGAAAGGGATCGTCCATCGCCGGATCGGCGGCCCGGCGCTGCGCCACCAACGCGCGGACCCGGTCCTCGACCATCCCGAGGCGAGCCAGCAGATAGTCCAGCCCGTGCCGGTTCACCCGGTCCTCTTACGCGCCCGCCGAGGGTTGGGCCGCGACGTCGTCGTACCGGAGGGAGCGTCCTCTCGAGGCGGCCAGCCGTCGGTCCCGCCGATGGACACCCGCGGCGGCTGCTCGACCATGGTCGCGGCCTCGTAGCGCCGGCCGGTCGCGGTCGGTGCGCACACGACCAGATCCAGCGAGGGTTTCAGCTCCCCGCCGAGCGCCGACCAGACATCGGCGAAGGACCGGTCCTCCGGTGGTGGCAAGCCGATCGTGACCGGCACCGGAAGGCCGAGCTCGGCCAGCGGCCCGGTCAGCAGATCCGCCGGGATCGCGTCGTGCCGGAGGAAGCAGGACAGCAGCCCGGAGAGCAGCCGGTGCTCGTCCTCGGGCCGTTGCGTCCACGCCGTCACCAGGTACGACAACTTGAAGTGCCGGGGTGGCAGGTGTCGCGCGGTGATGTGCTGCGCGTCGTCGTACTCGTTGAGCAGGCCGCGTTCGCGCCGCCGGAGGTCCTCGCGGATGTCGTACAGGTACACGTCGATCGTGGGCGCGTTCCGTCGGCTCGACCAATCCTTCGTAGGGGCGTCGAACACCACCTCGACGTCCCTGGCACCGATCGCCTCGCGCTGGATGAGTGCATGCAGCGCCGAGTCCACCTCATGGATCACCCCATCGAGTCTTCCGCCCGTCCGTCCCGGCCTGCAGACGATCGCGGGTCGCGCCCGGGGCACGATCAACTGCCCGATCGGGCAGACCTTTGTGCACGCTGTGGCAGGCCGCGGACTCTGCACCTGCCCGGTACGGCGGCCTTAGCCTGAGGTGGACGCGGACAAGGACACCAGGGAGGGCCTACGTCGTGAGCGACCCAGTGCTGCGGCTGGAAGCGACCCAACTGACCGTCGAGCCCGGCGGCCAGGCCCGAGTGGTGCTGACGATCAACAATCCCGGCACCATCGTCGAGAGCTACGCCCTGGACGTCCTCGGCGAGGCACCGATCCCGTGGGCGGAGATCACCCCGCCGGTCGTCTCGGTCTATCCGCAACAGCAGGAGACCGCGACAGTGGTCTTCAGCCCGCCGACCGGTTCGGCCGCGCCAGGTGGAACAGTCCCGTTCGGTGTTCGCGCGCGATCGCAGGTCGACCCGTCAGCCAGCGCAGTGGCGGAAGGACAGTTGGAGGTCGGCCAGGTCTTTGGGCTACAGGCCAAACTGACGCCGGTCACGTCGTCCGGACGCTGGCGTGGGCTGCATACGATCCAGTTGAGCAACTGGGGCAACGCTCCCGCGCGCCTGCGACTTGTCCCGAGCGACCCGGACCAGGCGCTGGGGTTCCTCGTCCGGCCGGAGGTGGTCGACGTACCGCTGGGTGTCACAGTGACGTCGCGGATGAAGGTTCGCACTCGCAAGCCCGTGCTCCGCGGATCGACCACCCGGCTGCCGTTCCAGGTCGTCGGCGAACCCGATCCACCCCGCCCGCTCGGCATGCCGGTCACTCCCGGCACGGATCCCGCCCGGCCCGTGGTGGATGGTGCGTTCACGCAGAAGCCGATCCTCTCGCGCGGCGTGATCACGGCTGCCACCGTGGTCGGCGCCGCGCTCATCGGGGTACTGGTGTTCGCCCTCACCCGCGGTGGCTCGCCCCCCACGCCCACCGGCGACGGTACGACGATCCCGGCCAAGCCGGTCCTGACGGCGACGGCCGCCGGGCCCGACATGGTCAGCCTGTCGTGGGAACTGCTGCGGAACGTCGACTCCTACACCCTCCAGTACGTCGACCCGAAGACCGGGCGGACCAACAAGACCGAGGGCGCCATCGACGTCCAGCAGAACGCGAAGGACATCGAGAATCTCAAGCCGGCCACCAAGTACTGCTTCAAACTGCGCGCGATCAACGGCAAGCTGGCCGGGCCGGTATCCGATCCAGCCTGCGCGACCACCCCCAAGGCGCCGCCGGCCAGTCCGACTCCTGGGGACAGTCCGACTCCGAGTGGCGCCACCAGCGGCCCAGGCCCAACCGACGGCCCGACCGGCAATCCGACCCCGAGCGGTCCGGCCAGCGTTCCGCCTGGCGGCGGACCTGACTCCCCGCTCTTCCAGCCGGGTGAATGGGTCGCCCTGGTCAACTCCTACCCCGTGGGCAGCGGTGTCGCCGAGCAGACCGCCAGGGACCTGGCCAAGCAACTGAACACTGCCGGCGTCGGCGCGCGGGTGCTGAACGCGACGGGCCAGTACGTCGGGTTGGTGAACGTCGGCAGGCAACCACTGCGCGACGCCTGGGTCGTGTACGTCGGACCAGCCGCGTCAGGGTCTGAAGCAGAAGCGATCTGCAAATCCCAGGCACGGAAGACGTTCAGCCAAGCGGTTTGCCTCACTTACCAACCAGCCGAGGCAGGATGACCAGTGGTATGTCTGGCAAATAGCTATAGTGCTGGCGGCGCCTGGACGCTGCCAGACACACCACTAGTGAGGCCGCGAAAGCGCCGTCAGGGTTGTCAGCGCCGTCAGTTGCTGCCTTGCGTCGGCGCGAGCTGGATAGGTCGCGCCGATCGCGATCGTCAGGTCGTTGACCGGTGCACCGGTGTCGAACGCGAGGCCCTGGATGTTGCTGGCATCCTTGAGTTCAAGCCTGGCACATTGACCGGCGCCATACATGACGAGCAGCACGCTCGGGCGAAAGAGGAACGGGCGCTGATTGTCCGTCGGAGGCAGGCCGGCGAGGACCTCGAGCCGGCGGACCCGGAGGGGCTCCTTGAAGGTCAACCGCACCATCCCCTTCGCCGCTGCTTGCCCAGCGCAACCTTTGAGTGGGGCAACGGTCTTCCCGGACCAACTGGTGGCCCAGGCGTCATCGAGCGCGGGCGAGCCGAGCGCGGCGACGTCGTAGTTCTTGGCCACGGACCGAGGCGGATTCGCTGTGTACACAACCTGATCGGCCGGCACCAGCGTCCCCCGGACCGCATACCACTTGTCCTTCGCCCAGCCCACGGGGTTCGCCCCGATGACCGAGAGCAGTATCAGCACGACGGCGATTCCGCCGATGGCGACCAGGACCCGACGCCAGCGGTACAACGGTGGCAGACTGCGGCGATAGTCCCTGCGGGCTTTGCGATCGGCAGGGTCGAAGAACCGCTGCCACCAGGACTGCCGGGCCCGCGCCACCGGGACGTGTGCCGTAGGCCGGGAGCGCCGCAGCGCATGGCCGCACTTGCCGCAGAACCTCAACGTCGCTCCGTTGGGATGACCACACTGCGGGCAGGGCGACTCACCCGGCTTCCACTCCTCGTCCGCGGTCCGTCGCTGGTCGACGGCTGGTTGCCGCAGCGTCGGGACTTCCCGCGTCGGAGCCTCCGATGATGCCGAACCAACCGGCTGGCTGGGCGCAGCTCGACGCTGGCTTGGGCGTTCCGGCGTACTGTCTTCGTCCCAGCCGAGATAGACGCCGCAGTACAGGCAGAAGGCCGAGCCGGCCGGGCTTCGTTCCCCGCATGCGGTGCACACGTCTTCGATGGCCGCCACCTCCCCCGGCGACGCCCCTGACGTCACCACTCGGTGTTGATTATGGTCGATACCGGGATCTTTGTGGGGGATCGGACACCCGATGATCAGCTGCGGCAACTGTGGACGTCCGAACGAGGACGGGGCGAGCTTCTGCACGTCCTGCAACCACTTCCTGGCCTGGTCCGACCCGGACCCGAAGGCAACCGAACCCACCCCGAAAACCCCGGAGCCGGTCCTGAAGGCGCCGGAACCACCGGCGGTCAAGAAGGCGCGGACCAACGTCGAGCAGTTGATCGCTGCCATCGACCAGGGCCGCACGCTGACCCGCGAGCGCCGCCGGCCCGACCTGACCGCGCAGCTCGACAGCGCGCAGGTCCGACTCGAGTCCCGGACCGTCACGGCCGTCGTGGTCGGCGAGTTCAAGCGTGGCAAGAGCACGTTGGTGAATGCCCTGCTGCAAACCGCCGTCTGCCCGGTCGATGCCGACATCGTGACCGCCGTACCCACCTTGATCCGGTACGGCGACCAGCCCGGCCTGACGGCGTACCGGCAAGCCGATCCGGGACAGCCGCTGGTCCCACAGTCGGCACCGCTCAAGCGGATCACCCAGCTCGTTTCGGAGTCGGCCGATTCGTCGGCGGAGGGCCGGCTGCAGTCGGTCACGGTCGAGGTGCCGCACCGGATGCTCCGCTCCGGGCTGTGCTTGCTCGACACCCCGGGCGTCGGAGGGCTCGATTCCGTGCACGGTCAGCTGACGCTGGCGTCTCTCGCATCGGCGGACGCCTTGCTATTCGTCACCGACGCCGCGCAAGAGCTCACCGCACCCGAGCTGGAGTTCCTGCACACCGCTGTTGCTCGCTGCCCGGCGGCTGCGCTGGTCGTCACCAAGACCGACCTGTACCCGCAGTGGCGGCGGATCGTCGAGCTCGACACTGCCCATCTGGCCAAGGCAGGGCTCGACCTCCCGATTCTGGCGGTGTCGTCCTTCCTCCGTCTGCGCGCGGCCCGACGGCCCGAGCTGAACGAGGAGTCCGGCTTCGCTCCCCTCGTTCAGTTCCTCGCCACAGCAGTCGTCGTACCGGGCACCACACGGGCAGCCGCAACCGTTGCCCAGGACGTCGACTTCGTCGCGACCCAGCTGGCGCACGAGTCGGACGCGGAACGAGTGGTGCTCGCGACACCGGAGCAGAGCCCGGCGGTGCTGTCGAACCTGACCCGCGCACGCGACAAGGCCGCCGGCCTGACCTCGGCGACCGCGACCTGGCAGCAGACCTTGTCGGACGGCATCGCCGACCTCGTCGCCGACGTCGAGCACGATCTGCAGGACAGGCTGCGAAGCGTGATCCGGGACGTCGAGGCGATCGTCGAGCAGGGCGACCCGAACGAGACCTGGACGGACACCGAGGCCTGGCTGCGCCGGCAGGTCGCAATGGCCGGAGTGGCGAACCGCGACCTGCTGGTCAGTCGAGCACGCGGCCTGGGCGAGCAGGTGGCCGAGACGTTCGACCTGGCGGCGAGCTCCGGGGTGGAGGTCGAGTTGGCGCACTTCAGTGCGGACCTGGACAAGCTCGAACTGGCATCCGTCGCCACCTTGTCGATGCCCGGTGGACGGCTTGCCTCGCTGATGATGGCCGGCCGGACCGGGGTGTTCGTGCCGATGATCGTGTTCAGCCTGGGCTCGCTTTTCCTGCCGGTCATCGCCGTCGCCGGTGTCGCCGGTGTCCTCGGTGCCGGAATCGGCGGCAAGCTGCTGAAGGACGAACGCAAACGGCAGCGGACCTACCGGCAGCAGCAGGCGAAAGCCGCCATCCGCCGCTACGTCGACGAGGTCGCCTTCGTGATGAACAAGGACACCCGCGACAGCCTCCGCCAGACCCAGCGGCAGTTGCGCGACGACTTCCAGCAGCGGGCGAGCCTGATCCACCGCTCGGCCGCGGCCGCGCTCAGCGCCGCAGACCGCAGTGCCCGGCTCGCTCCCGCCGAGCAGTCCGCCCGTGCCACCCAGCTCGCTGCCGAGGGCGAGCGGCTGCGCTCGCTGCGATCGGGCCTGCGGGAGGTCGCCCGCGCCGGCGCCCGTCCTGCTGCGGGTGCTGCCGCGGGCATCGGTGTCGGCGTACTGGCCGGCTCGGTCGTCGACGGCCCGGATGGTGACGTCGATGACTGACGAACTGTCGGCCAGCATCCTGGCTGCGATCGATCAGGCCCGCGACCAGGCCCGGACACCCGAGGCCCTGGAACAGCTCGAAGGAATCAGCGAGCGCCTGACCGGACCGCTGCGGCTGGCGATCGCCGGTAAGGTCAAGGCCGGCAAATCCACCCTGCTGAACGCGTTGCTGGGCGAGGAACTCGCGCCGACGGACGCGGGAGAGTGCACCAAGATCGTCACGTGGTACTACCTGAGCGACCGGCCGCACGCGACGCTCTTCCCGCTCGAGGGCAAGCCCCGGGAACGCCGGTACAGTCGCGAGGACGGTGCGCTACAGGTCGACCTCGGCGGTCTCGAACCGGCCGAGGTGGACCATCTGGAGGTGGGTTGGCCGACCAGCCGGCTGCGCGACCTGACCATCCTGGACACTCCGGGCATCGCGTCCATCTCCGCGGACGTGTCCGCCCGCACCCAACGCGTGCTGGCGGCCGAGGACGGCCGGGTACCGGTGGCGGACGCGATCCTCTACCTGCTCCGGCATACCCACTCCAGCGACATCCGCTTCCTCGAATCCTTCCACGACGACGAACTGGCGCACGGTACGCCGATGAACGCGATCGGCGTGCTCTCCCGGGCCGACGAGATCGGCTCCTGCCGGCTGGACTCGATGGAGGTCGCCGACCGGGTCGCGCAGCGGTACGAGGCGGAGCCGCGGCTGCACCGGCTCTGTCCGGTGATAGTGCCGGTCAACGGCCTGCTGGGATACACCGCGACGACCTTGCGCGAAGCGGAGTTCGCTCTGCTGGCCTCGATCGCCCGAGCGTCGGCCGACGACCTCGCCGAGCTGCTGCTCACCGCCGACCGCTTCGGTACCGCACCGAGCAGCCTCCCGGTCACCGAACTCGAACGCGGCCATCTGCTCGAACGACTCGGCCTGTACGGCGTGCGGCTGAGCGTCGAGCTGATCCGGTCCGGCGTCGCCTCGACCGCGGCCGAGCTGAGTGCTGAGCTGACGGAACGCAGCGGACTCAACCGGTTGCGCGCGATCCTGGTGCGCCAGTTCGAGGCCCGCAGTCGGGTCCTCAAAGCGCACTCCGCGGTGGCTGCGCTGGCCGACCTGCTACGTTCCGACGACTTCGAGGACGCCGCCGAGCTCCAGTCGCTGATCGAGGAGATCACCGCCGGCGCCCATGAGTTCCAGGAGATCCGGCTGCTGTCAGACCTACGGTCGGGCGGCATCTCGCTCAAGCCGGAACGTCACGAGCAACTCGACCGCCTGTTCGGCGGCTCCGGCCATGACCCCGCATCGCGACTCGGCTTGCCCGCGGACGCATCCGCCGACGAGGTACGCCAGGCAGCGCTGGCCGCACTCTCCTCCTGGCAGGGCTTCGCCGAACACCCGCTGACCAGCCGCTCCGGCCAACTCGCCGCTCGTGCCGCCACCCGAACGCTGGAAGGGTTGCTGACCTAGTCGTTAGCGAGTGCCACAGCAACCGCGCGCCATCGCTCCGATCATCAGGAAGATGCTTCGACATTAACGTGTCAGACTAATTTAGAAGCACCGTACGAAGGGTCGAAGTGCTGATCGCCCCAGTGGCTTCTATCGCCGATGAGCAGTGGGGACGCGATCCGCCGTGGCATCCGTAACGTCACCGGTGAACCAGGCGATCTGCTAGAGGCGCTGCGGGCAGCCTACGAAGCCCGGACACAGCTCCTCGACGAATCGAAATACCAGGCGACCACGTGAGAGAGAAGCCGTACGCAAGCGCCCGCGAATTCCGTGTCAGTGCCAACGCACACATGAAGAAGATCGCCCAGGACTCGGGGCGGCCGCCGCATCCAGCCCGCGACGACCGGGTTGATCGTGCGGGCCACCTCGCCGATCTTTGATCAGCAGGCGCCGCTCCGACAGGTCGCCCGGCGCCAGGATGCTGCAAGTTCCCGCTCCAACACGCCGGGGCAGGGGCCGTCGCACATCCCGCTCCGACACGCCGTATTTCCACCACTCCCCGCCTGAACACGCCGTTACGATCGGAGTAATTCCGGCGTGTCAGAGCGGGATGTGCGACGGCCCCCGGCGTGTCGAGACGGGATGTGGGCCAATACCTCACGGCTTGCAGCAGGTGCGCGGAATACCGAGACGGCGCGCCCTCGACGCGACATCACGACCTAGTCGACCTCGTACTGATCATCACCAGCAGTCCCGGCATCGACGCGGCCAGCACAGCCGCCGCGTTGCAGGCCGAGGCGCTGCATCGAGA
>JAWWOY010000253.1:0-9498 GCA_033851195.1 Kribbellaceae bacterium
ACGGCCGCCAGCGAGCGCGTCGCTTTCACCGGCTCGGTCTCCCTGACCAAGCGCGTCTACAGCAACCGGTACGCCGCCATCGGCGCACCGGTGTCAGGAGGCTAACGATGAACTGGCAGTCCGTCGGTACGACCAAGATCGTCGGCGCCGTGGGACTGGTGCTCGTCGCGGCCGCCGGCTGGCTCGTCGTGCTCCAGCCACAGACCACCGAGCTGTCCGGGATCCGCACCAAGATCGATTCGACCAGGAGTGAGAACGAAACCAGTCGCGTCGACCTCCTCAAGCTCGAAGAGCAGAAGAAGAAGCTGGCCGGCACCCGGGCGACGGCGCGCGCGCTTGCTGCCCGGTTCCCGGCGACGGCCGACCAGCCCGGGCTCTTCCGCGCTGTGACCGCGGCTGCTATGCAGGCCGGCATCCCGGCCCGGCAGGTCACCGAGCTCACCCCGCAAGCTCCCGTCGCCGGCTCGGGCGCCGGCGCTCAGTTGCCCGGCGCCAAGCCGTCCGGCTCCCCAAATGAAGAGCTGGCGAGCCAGACGGTCGCGATCTCGGTGGAGGGCAATTACGACCAGCTGCAGCGCCTGCTGGAGAACTTCGAGGACACCCCGCGCTCATATCTGATCTCGTCAGTCGTACTCGGTGTCGGCGCTACGCCCGGCGCCTTCACGGCGGCCATCACCGGGCTGATGTTCATGATGCCGGCGGCCATCGATCCATCGGTGGCACCGCGTCGCTGACCTACCTCACCGACCACGGCTGACCGGCTGGGAGAACCGCCGATCGACACGCTGGGTGGACACCGCCACTTCAGCCGCTCTATCCAGGTACCGATACCTGGTGGAGCGTGACCATTGCACCAGAGGAGCCAACGATGCGTCTGTTCGGCCACACCGGCGAACGCCTCCGGCCACCCGCCGGCTCCACCCGCCTTTGGATCGTGCTGCTCCTGTTCGCCGCAGTCGGTGTGACCATGACAGCGACCGCATCGCTCACCAGCCCGGCCCACGTCGTACTGGTCCGGCTCGTCGGACTGGCGGTGCTCGCTCTCGCGGCTCTGGCCGCACAGGCCACGCAGGCCGCTATGGCCGCTATGGCCGCTCCGGACGGGCGGGTCGCCGTACGCCGCGCCGCCCGCCCGGGAGAACTCGCCGAGGATGCCGACCTGGCTCAGACGGTCCGGGTGCTCCGGCTCCACGTCCGGACCCTCGAGGCGACGCTCGAAACGACGTCCTTGGATTTCGGGATACTGCGAGGGGAGCTCATGCGGGAGCGCGACGAGGCGCGGGCCGACGAGCTGCAACGGGTGGCAGTTGTCGTCCGGGCCATGCCTCGGTCGACCGGGCTCTTGACCGACCCGATGACCGTGGACGCGCTGGCCCGCGTCGAGGCCGCGATCCGTCGGCTCAGCACGTCCTGGTCCTTCGAACGGCCCCCACTCGCCGAGCCCCTTCCGGGCGCCCTCCGGGTGACGTCACACCTGCCCCGGGCCGAGCGCGAGCCCGAGATCGAACCGTCGGAGCGCGGCGCCGCATCATTGGCGCCCGATCCCGTGCCGCGCTCGCCCGTCGATACGACTATCCTCCCCGTCCCGGCGCCGGTCCTCGCGCCGGCCCTCGCGGCGGTCCATGGCCGCCGCTGGCACCGCGGCGCTCCGTCGCCTGACAAGACCCATCGATGAAATTCGCACCCCAGGAGCAGAACTTGACGCCCCATGCAGCCGAAGGCGCCCACGACCGGGAGGGCATCGCGGCAAGGATCGACGATTACGCCGAGTTGTCCCGCGGCCGTGCAGCTTCCGGTGACGCACACGGTGCGGTGCTGGCTGCCTGGGCCGCCGACGTCCACCTCCTGCAGTTGTTGCTTTGGGAATACGGTCCCGCCGATGCTTCCGCCCAAACCGCGCAACTCGCCGCGGTCGAGGCCTCCGTCCGCCGGTTCGCCGCCAACCCCGGCCCGCTCGCCGGCACCCGCGCCATCGCGGAGGCGGCCAGGGCCGCGCTGACCGAGGCCCTCGACAATTCGGTACGCGACCAACTTGTGGATCGGTTCCTGCCGCTCGACCACCTCGACGGGCTGGATCACCCGAAGCTCGGCGACACAGCGACCGTGATCCGGCTGGACAGGCGCACCGCGGGCGAACTGTTCCTCGATCTCCGGGTCACGGCGGCCGACTGCATGGCCGTTGCCAGTGACATGGTCCGCGACGGCCGGCTTACCGATGCGGCGCACCAGGCCTGGATGGGCGACCTGGCGGCTTTCGAGGCGTACTTGCTCACGGCGGCCTCATCAGTGGCGGACCGGAAGCTGACGACAGTCGACCTCCGCTGGGAACTCGCCCGGACGCTGCTCGGCGAACTACCCGCGCGGCGCGGGGAGACAGCGATCGAGGGAACCGCCGATCTCGAAGAAGCTGTCCAGGACATCCGCGAGCGGCTCGTCCGGAGCGTGGGTCCGGCCGAGGTGCCGGCACTGCGGGCCGCGTTCGAGCCGTTCCGGCCGCACAGGGCCGACCTCACCGTCCACCGGGGGCAGCAGCTATGAACGGCCGACTCCCGTTCGAGGTCAGCGCTGTGACCGCCGCGGGCACGCCGGTGTGCTCGCCGGGCGGGCAGGTGTGGACCGGCTGCCTGAATCTCTTCGGACTCGGGTGAGCGGATTCCGGCGAGTAACCGATTGTGATGATCGATTGGGGCTTACTATGCACAGATAGCCACTGTCATATCACTCGGGGAAATGAAGGTGCTGCGTGGCATGGTGCAGCCCGGCTCACGACTGGCCCGATCGCCGATGACCGCCGACCAAGCGGCCCGGCGGCGGACCTGGATGCCCCGTACCCTGCGGACGAAGTCCATGCTCATCATCGCTGCCCCCGTCGTCGCGCTCTTCATCGCGGTCGCGAGTATCTTCCTCGCCGGGCGGGCCAGCGATCGGGCGGCCGAGCATTCGAAGAACGCGCTGGAGACGCAGGCGGTGCTCGGCCGGATCCTCAACCTGACGCTTGACGCCGCCTCCGGTACGAACGCATATCTGGCCACCGGCGAGTCCCGATTCCTGCAGTCCTCCGAGCGCGCGGTCCGGCTTCTCCCGGCGGCTCGCGCCGACCTGAGCAATCTGCTCCCCCGGGACGGTCCACAGCGGCAACTTCTGGCCCGGCTCGATGCAGTGCTCACTGAGCAATCGACGGCACTCCTCACCATCCAGGATGGGCGCGGCAGCATAGGACAGCGAACCGAGCGCGTGCTCGCGGACGAGACCCGGACAGAAACCATGCGCTCCCTGCTGGGCGACCTGCAGAATCAGGAAGAGACTCGGCTCCGGGAGCGGGAGACAGCCGCGAGCCGCCTGCACAATGTGGTGGCGATCACCAGCGTCGCAGCGGCGGGACTGGGACTGATCGGTGGACTGGCTGCGATGCTCGCGTTGTCCAGCGGCGTGGCCAGACGTGTCCGGCTGGTGCAGGACAACGTCCGCCGCCTAGCTGAGGCCGAACCCCTGCACCCGATGCCGGCCGGGGAGGATGAACTGGCCGACCTGGGCAGGGTGATGGAACGGACCGCAGGGGTGATGGCCGACAACCGGACCCTGATGGAGCTGACGCTCGAGACCGGCCGCCTGGTCCTGTTCGAGCTTCATCGTGACCGTACGGTCCATTTCCGTGGCGATCCGCACCTGCTGAGCGACCTGGGGTTCAGCGGGAGCGACCCGGTCGAAGACGTTGGCAGTCTCCAGCATCGACTCGGATTCAGCGACCTGGATCGACAGCTCGCCCGCTCCCGGTCCGAGGGCGGGACGAGCCCGAACAGGATCGACCTGACCGTACCGACCGTCCACGGTCATCGGCTCAGCCTCGAGGTCCGCTGGTCCGTAGTCCTCGGCAACGGCGGCAAGCGGACCGGGATGGTCGTCGGCGTGGTGACCGACGTCTCCGAGCAGCTCCGCGCAAAGCTTGCGGTCGTGGCCGCGATGGACACGGCTCTGCGCGCCAGCCTGGCCAAGACCGAATTCCTCTCCCGGATGAGCCATGAGCTGCGCACCCCGCTGAACGCCGTACTCGGGTTCGCCCAACTCCTCGCGATGGACCGTCTGGACAAGGAGCAGCAGGACAACGTCGACCACATCCAGCGAGGCGGCCGCCAGCTGCTGGCGCTGATCAACGACGTGCTGGACCTGGCTCGGGTCGAGTCCGGCTCGCTCGCCTTGTCGATCGAGCCGATCGAGGTTTCGGCCGTGGTCACCGATGCCATCCGGCTGATGCGGCCGATCGCCGCCGACCAGCTCGTGACGGTCCAGCTCGATCCTGGCCGCTTTCCGGACCTGTACGCCTCGGCCAATCACCAGCGGCTCGAGCAGATCCTCATCAACCTCGTCTCGAACGCCATCAAGTACAACCACGCGGGTGGCTCGGTGACGCTCGGCTGGGACCGAGGCGGCCCCGGCGAGGTGTTGATCACCGTCCGGGACACCTGCGGTGGTATCGCGACGGATGTGCAGGCGAAGCTGTTCGCCCCGTTCGAGCGGCTCGGCGCGGAGCTCGGCCGGATCGAAGGCACCGGTCTCGGGCTCGCCATCTCGCATCAGCTGAGCCAGGCGATGGGCGGCAGTCTCGCCCTCCAAGAAACCGGGCCTGACGGCAGCATCTTCGTGGTCAAGTTGCCGGCGGCGAAGCCGCGTGACATGGCTCGTGAACCTGCGGGTGCCGGCGAGCCGGCCCCGGACCTGCGAGACATCAAGGTCCTGGCCGTCGACGACAATCTGGCCAACCTCGCCCTGGTGACGCAACTGCTGCGCAGGGCGCAGGCACCGGATCCACTGGAAGCGGTCCAGGGGCAGCTGGGCCTGCAACTCGCCTCCATCCATCAACCTGACCTGATCCTGCTTGATCGGCACCTGCCGGACATGCGGGGCGACGAGTTCCTGGACAGGCTGCGTACCGACCCGCGCACAGCCGGCATCCCGGTCATCGTGATCTCCGCCGACGTGATGCCGGAACACATCTCCGCGATGACGAAGGCCGGTGCTGCCGCCTTCCTTGCCAAACCTATCGACGTCAAAGCATTCTGGGCCGCCATCAGGCTCGCACTCGATGAGAAAGGGCGAAAACATGACGCAACATCCGCCCCTGCTGCTCGCTGAGGACGATGACAACCATGTCTACCTGGTCCACCGGTTCCTCACCAAGGGGGGACTTGTCAACCCGATCCTGGCGATCGGCGACGGTGCGGAGGCCGTCGCCTATCTCCGCGGTGAAGGACAGTATGCGGACCGGTCCACCTACCCGCTACCTGCTGTCGTGATCACCGATCTCGGCATGGACGGAACCAGCGGACTGGAGGTGCTGCGCACCGTGCGGGCCCACCCGGCGCTACGAGACACCCCGGTCGTGGTGATGACAGGATCCACCGCAGACGCGGACATCGACGCCGTACACCAGCTCGGCGCGTCGGCGTACCTGGTGAAACCGGTCGCCTTCGATGCCCTGCTCGACGTGATCCGACGGCTCGGGCTGCCTTGGGCACTGCAACGACCCGAAAAGGCAGCGGCCTTATGAGTACCGACTACTGGCCGTCTCACAGCGAGGCCCGACTGAACGAACTACGGGAGCAGCTCGAGTACGAGCGCACACACGACACCCTGACAGGCCTCGAGAACCGTATCCAGTTGCTCGAGCGGCTGACCATCACGCTCGAACACAGTTGGAGACAGGCGGTGCTGCTGATCTCCATCGACAATTTCCGGACGGTCAACGACACTCTCGGGCACGCGGCCGGAGACCGGATCCTGGTCGAGATCGCCCGGCGGCTGGAGGAGGTCGCCGGTCCGGGCGGCGGAGTGGCGCGGCTGGCCGGCGACGAGTTCGCCATGTTCGTCGACGCGAGCAGCGAGAAGAACCTGCTGCGGTTGGCGCAGCGCCTCCTGCAGTCGTTGCGCCAACCCCTCCCCGCCGAGGACCACGCGTTGCGACTCGCTGCAAGCGTAGGGATCTGCCTGCCGCAAGATGGCGCGACTGCGGGCACCTACCTGCGCGACGCCGACACCGCGATGCATGTCGCGAAGTCTCACGGGGCCGGCCAGATCAGGATCTTCAATCCCCGGATGCGCGCCGAGATCGTCGACCGGTTCGAGATCGCCACCTCCCTCGGCGATGCACTAGGGACCGGTACCGGGCTGCTGCTGCACTTCCAGCCGGTGGTCGACCTGGAGACCGGGGCACTCGTCGGCGCCGAGGCGCTGGTGCGGTGGGATCACCCACAGCGGGGCATGATCCCGCCCGACCGGTTCATCAGGATCGCCGAGGAGACCGGGCTGATCGTCGACCTCGGGCGCTGGGTGCTGGAAGCCGCCGTCCGCCAGCTCGCCGACTGGATGCCGCTGATCGGCGACCGGGAGTTCCGCGTTCATGTGAACCTCTCGCCAGTGGAGATCCGGCAGTCCGGACTGGTGGAAGATGTCAGCAACATACTGACCACGTACGGCGCCGATCCAGCGAAGATGCTGGTCGAGATCACCGAGACCGAGCTGATGACAAACTACGAGACGTCGCTGGAGGCCCTGCGGGGGCTGCGAGATGCAGGCCTCGGCATCGGCATCGACGACTTCGGCACCGGCTATTCGTCCATCAGCTACCTCGGCCAGCTACCAGTCGACACGGTGAAGCTCGACCGTTCGCTGATCTCCGGCATCGCGTCGTCCCCCTTCGAGTACGGCCTCGCCCGGGCGATCCTCGAACTGATGCACAGCGCCGGCCTCCGGGTCATTGCCGAGGGCATCGAAAACCAGGCGCAGGTGGCGCACCTGCGGGCGCTGGACTGTCGGTACGGCCAAGGTTTCCACCTCGCCCGTCCGGCCCCCGCGGAGGCGACCACCGCCGGTCTCGAGCGCGACGCGGCCAGGTTCTGACGCGGCTCGGACGCTGTGACCGGCTGCTGATCGCGATCAGTGCGGCGGCTGCACCGCAGCGGCAGGCTATGACTTGGTCGCAGCCTTGGTCGCAGCCTCGGTCGCCGCCTCTGTCGCCGTGGTCGCCGACTCGATTTCCGGCTCGCTGCGCCAGGCCGAGGCGGCGATGACGGCGACCACGAGGGCGGCCCCGATCACCCAGGCGACCAGCGGGGTCCAGGTGTGCAGTTCGAGCGGTGCAGCCAGCAAGTCGCCGGGCTTCGCCGCCTGCAGCCGCGGCTGCAGTGGGTTGTGGCCGAGCAGCATGCCGACTCCCCAGGCGACGCCGGAGCCCAGCGCTGAGCCGAGCACCACCACGCCCACCGCCCACGGACCGTAGGTGTGCAACCACCAGAACAGCAGACCGCCCAGCACCAGGGCGGTGAGGAACCCGATCGAGACGAAGGTGCCGTCCGGACCGAAGATCTTCGTCATCTGCTCCTCGCCCAGCGCCGCGCCGCTCTTGTCCACCGTGTACTGCGCCAGTGGCGAGAACCGCTGCCAGGCCCAGCCGGCCACGACCCCGGCGACCACGAACACTGCGACGGTGATCGGGACCGCCCGGCGCCACGGGAACTGGGTCGGCGGCGCAGGCGGGGTGCCCCAAGGCTGGGCGCCGGAGTGTGCGGGAGCGATGTACGGCGGGAGCTGTCCTGGCTGACTCACCTGGCCAGTGTGACGCACCACGCCAGTGACCCCTGCTGGAGGCTCGCTCATCCCGGCCTCAGCTGGCCAGGCAGGACGGGCCGAGCAACGCCTTCAGGTCCGCCATCAGTGACGGCGTCGGGGTGACCCGGAACCGGTCGCCGATCCGCATCACCGTCGTCTTCTGCCGGGCTTGCAGCCGGAGCTGGACCTCGGTCATACCCGGGTGTGACTTCAGCACCTCGCCGAGCTGCTCGACCAGCGGCGGCGTACAGCGGTTCACCGGCATCGAGATCACCACCGGGCCGGTCGGGCCCTCGGTCAGGTCGGGCACGATGACGTCGGATCCGCTCAGCTCGACCCGATCGTCGCGGCGACGAAGCCGGCCCTTCATCAGGATGATCGCGTCGTTCACCAGCAGGTGCGCGGCCAACTGGTAAGCCGAGGAGAACATCATCACCTCGATCGAACCCTCGAGGTCCTCGATCGTGACGATGGCATAGATGTCGCCGCGCTTGTTCACCTTGCGCTGCACCGCGGTCACCAGGCCGCCGATCGTTACCTGGGTGCCGTCCGGGCGCTCCTCGTCGGACAGCAACTGGCCGATCGTGCAGTCGCTGCCGTTGGTCAGCACGTGCTCGACGCCGAACAGCGGGTGGTCGGAGACGTACAGCCCCAGCATGTCCCGCTCGTGCGCGAGCTTGGTGGCCTTGTCCCACTCCGCGATCTCGGGCACCGTCACGGTCAGGCGACTGTTGGCTGTGTCGTCATCACCATCGGCATCCCCGAAACCCATGCTGAACAGGTCGAACTGACCATGCGCTTCGTTCCGCTTCAGATCGATCGCTTCGTCGACCGCCTGCTCGTGGACAGCGACGACGGCACGCCGAGCGTGGTTCATCGAGTCGAACGAGCCGGCCTTGGCCAGTGACTCGATCACCCGCTTGTTGCAGACCGGCAGCGGCACCTTGTCGATGAAGTCGACGAAGTCGGTGAACCGGCCCTCGGACTCGCGTGCCCTGACGATCTCGGCCACCACGTTGACGCCGACGTTGCGGATCGCGGACAGCCCGAACCGGATGTCGGTGCCGATCGGGGTGAAGTTCGAGTCTGATTCGTTCACGTCCGGCGGCAGCACCTTGATGCCCATCCGGCGGCACTCGTTCAGGTAGATGGCCATCTTGTCCTTGTCGTCCTTCACAGACGTCAGGACGGCCGCCATGTACTCGGCCGGGTAGTTCGCCTTCAGGTACGCGGTCCAGTACGAGACCAGTCCGTACGCCGCCGAGTGGGCCTTGTTGAACGCATAGTCGGAGAACGGCACCAGGACGTCCCACAGCGCCTTGATCGACGCGGCACTGAAGCCGTGCTCCTGCATGCCGGCCTCGAAGCCCACGTACTCGGCGTCGAGGACCTCCTTCTTCTTCTTGCCCATCGCCTTGCGGAGCAGGTCCGCCTTGCCCAGGCTGTAGCCGGCCAACTGCTGGGCGATCTGCAGCACCTGCTCCTGGTAGACGATCAACCCGTACGTCGGACCGAGGATCGGCTCCAGCGCCTGCTCCAACTCCGGGTGCAGGTAGGTGATCTCCTGCTGGCCGTTCTTACGCAGCGCGTAGTTCGTGTGCGAGTTCGCACCCATCGGGCCGGGCCGGTAGAGCGCGCCGACGGCGGAGATGTCCTCGAAGCTGTCCGGCTTCATCAGCCGCAGCAGGGCCCGCATCGGGCCACCGTCGAACTGGAAGACACCGAGCGTGTCGCCACGCCCCAGCAACTCGAAAGTGGGGGCGTCGTTCAGCGTGTCGCCGAGCGCGTCCAGGTCGACAGTGAAGCCGCGCGCGGCCTCGATGTTCTTGACCGCGTCGTCCATGATCGTCAGGTTCCGCAGACCCAGGAAGTCCATCTTGACCAGGCCGAGCGTCT
>JAWWOY010000265.1:0-6821 GCA_033851195.1 Kribbellaceae bacterium
AGCTCCGCCATTACGCCACCACCCGTCCGCGACACCCGTCGCGCACGATCGGCGAACGTCGCGCAGCGTGCTGAGCTGGCACGACGCCCGCAGCGCGAGCGAACCGAACACGGCGCACCCCAGCAGAGTTGACTTTTGCCCAGTCGCGGCGGCCTGGCTGGTACCTGAAGTCGAGCCGTTCTCCGCTCGACACTAGTTCACCGTTTATCTCAGGTGATGGCGCAGCCGCCCTCGTGGAAAGGCGTTCAGGCTGTTGTAGACATGTCTACGACGGCGGTCGGTCTGTCGCCGCCAAAGGGCTGAGGCAGTGTTTGTTCTCATGCGGCTTGACACACCCGCACTGCGGTGCGTCAGATCGACCGAGAATCACCGGCGGCGCTGTGTAGGTGGAGCTCACGCGCCTGCTCGTCGGAGCCGTTCTTCGCCCTGCGCAAGCACCTCGGCGAGTGCGACCGCTCGGCCGTGCCAAACAAATTCGCCGCGCGCGTTATGGAGGGCAGGCCACAGGCTTGCGGCCCAAGCCAGTTCCCTTTCCTCAGCGGTGAAAGCCCGCCCGCGCGCGTCCTCATACGCCGCTATGAAGGCCTCAGAGCTCTGCATCGGTGCCAGTGTCGGGATTTCCGCACTTGCGAACGAGCCACTTGCAGCGCCGACGAGCGACGCCTCAGGCAGCCACGCGATGCTGTCCCAGTCGTGCACGGCATGCGGACCATCGGCATTCCAGCGGAGATTCTGGGCTTCCCAGTCCGCGTGGCCGAGAACGCGCGGCACCTGGCCGGCCTTCGCAAGCCGGACGCGAGCCCGGCTTGCGATCACAACCAAAGGCGGCGGGAGCCGAGTCGCACGGGGTCGGTCGTCGTGGCGTTTGTTCGGCGGCCAGACACCAGGGCCGTCGTGATCCCAGTTCACCCATTCGGGGTTCGGCAGCGGAGGCGTCAGCCGAAGAGCTTCGACGATCACCCCGAGTTGCGCGTAGAGCCCGGCCGACCGCTCGGCGATCACCGGGCTGTCCCCGCGCAACATGTCGCCGCCTGGACGCCACTGCTCCGCGTGAACCGCGAGGCCGTCGAAATAGGTCACGTCGGTCAGCGGCCGGGCACACGGAAATCCGGCGTCGGCCGCGTAGCGCTGAACCGTTACGCAGGTCTTTGCCCGCCCCGTCAGATCTCTTCGCGACTTGATCACAACGATGCGGCCATCGGCCAGGCGCACGCCCAGCACCTCCGCCACCCGCGACGTGGCCATCAACCGCTCGATAGGCGTGGCCCCCAGTTCTTGCTGACACCATGCCACGAACCAGCGATCGAAATCAGAAGTCGCCACGGCGGAACACAATCACTTCGATCACGGTGCACGCAAAGCCATTCCGTCCCTACCGCCTGCCCAGTCTCTACCCCCAACGGCATGTGGACGGCCCGGTCGATAGTTAGCTACGCCGACGCTCGGGCAGGTCGACGACGGCCGGTTCGTATGTTCGACGCCGGGCAGCGCGAAGTTCTCCGTGAGCGGCGGCGAACTGACGGCGCAGCTCGGCGACTTCACCGCTGAGTTCCTGATTGCGTCGGTGTGCGGCCCCCAGTCGGCGAACCAGGGAGCCGACGCGCCTTACGGCGCGACTGCACCAAGCGAGCGGAACGAACTGCCCCCACCCCAGCGGCCACCCGTCCTGGGCCGATGAGGACGAGACTGGACACCGTCGGCACATCACCGACCGGCACAACGAACGCTCTCCCCAGCCCACCGCCAGATTCCGGCGACCTGAGACGACGCCGCACGAGCAGGTGAGAGGAGACGCGCAGGCTCCCGCTGCGTGAGCCGACGCAGCTGTGTCGAGCGCCTGAGAGATGATCGGTGCGGAACTTCGCTATCTCTATCGCAGTTAAGAAAAGGGGGCGCACCCGGCGTTCAGCTGATCCACAGCTACCTGAAAGGTCTTCACCGCGATGTATTCGAGGCTCGCTCGTCCTACGGCGCTGGCGCTCCTGCCCGCACTCGGCATGCTGGTTCTGGCCGGCTGCAGTGGCTCCAACAACCCCGCCTCGGGACCGAGCAACACCCCGTCAACCGCGCCCACCAGCACGTCGACGACCAGCTCGGCACCGACCGGAACCCCCAGCGCCACGCCGTCCGCACCGCAGGCGGACGTGACCATCAACGTCACCATCGCCAACGGCAAGGTCAACCCCAATGGCGCCACCATCCAGGTGAAGGCCGGCCAGACCGTGCTCGTCACCGCAGTAAGCGACACCGCCGAGGAACTCCACATCCACGGCTACAACAAACTGCTCGAGCTGTCCCCGGGCAAGCCCGCGTCGGTGAAGTTCACCGCGAACATGAAGGGCACCTTCGAGATGGAGACACACAAGAGCGGCAAACTGGTCGCCAAACTCGCCGTCTCCTGATCAGCCTCCGCCGGCCCTCGCACCGACTGCGCTGACGACCGGTTCTGACAATCAGATGACGGCTTTGTCATTTAAGAGACTCGGCCCATTGATCCGGTAGACGGTCTGGCGTATCACCGTCAGTGTCCGAGGGGGCGACCGTGTCCACTATCGTCGTGGGATGGCGGGCTGACCACCAGAGGTGGTGCGTCCGCGCGCTCCTGCTGTCGGTCATCACCGCTGCGCTCTGGCTGACGGTCGGCGGTGTCGCCCAGGCTCATCCCGTGCTGCTTCGGTCCACCCCATCGGACGGGCAGACAGTGCAGACAGCCCCTCGTCAGATAGATCTGTGGTTCTCCGAGCCTCCGACGGCGGCCGGCATCGAGATCTCCTTGTCCGACCGCGACGGCAAGGCCATCCCGATCGGCGACACCCACATCCAAGACCTCGGCATCCACTTGGTGGTGTCCGGATTCCCGGCCCTGCCGCGCTCGGTGTACGAGCTCCGCTGGAGTGTCGTCTCGAAGTACGACCTGCACAGGTTGCAAGGCACGCTGGTCTTCGGTGTGGGCCAGGCGGCGACCTCCACCGGCGAACCGGCCCGATCGGGCACCGGACCAACGGCAGCCGTCGCCGACGTCGCCTTCGGCTGGATGGACATCGCCGGCACTGCGGCCATGTGTGGCTGGGCGTTCCTCGCCATCCTGCTGGCCCGTCGACCCAAGCCGTCGTTGCCGGAACCCGTGGTCGCCTCTGTGCTCGGACTGTCCATCGCATTCGGGTTCCTGTCGGCCGTCACATCGGTCATACGCAGCGCGAGACAGTGGTCCGAGGCCAACAGTTCGGAATCGGGTCTGGCTGTGCTCACAGGATCCGGTCAGCTGACGCGCTGGACTCTTCGTGAGCTAGCCCTCGTGGGAGTGCTGATACTGCTGATCCGGCGCGCCCGCGGGTCCCGGCCCGGACCAGCCGGTACGACGCTGCTGGTGGTGCTGCTGCTCTGCGACATCGTGCTGCGCTCCGCCAGTAGCCACGCTCAGGGCGGTCCGGTGTCCCTGCTGGTCCTCTCGGCCCACCAAGCCGCGGCTCTGACCTGGATCGGCGGCCTCGGCATTCTCGCTCTCGTGACCGGCCAGCTTCGTGACCGGCGCGCAGACGCGTTCCGCCTCTGGGAAGCATTCGGACCGCTGGCCGCCGGCTGCGTCGCCGTCCTGGCCGTGACCGGTCTCATGCTGGCAGGGCGTCAGGTGGCCACTCTCGATGCCGCTCTCGGCACCACCTACGGCAGAGCCCTGCTGGTCAAGCTGGTGCTGGTGGCGGTGGTGCTGGCTCTCGGTCTCCGGCACGCCCGGCGACTACATCCCTGGATCACCCGGCAGCCGGCCCGAGAACGAGCGACCCCGACGGCTCGCGGCCAGGTAGTTGGGCCGCTGCTGGGCGCCGGCGTGCTTCTTCTTGCGGTGGTGCTGACCGTGACGCCACCGGCGCTTGGTTCGCAATTCACCAAGAGCCCGACAGCGTCGACACGGGCGACCTACCAAGTGGACGACCTGCTGATCACGGTGGCGCTGCGGCCGAACCAGCCCGGGCGCAGCCTGCTGGTAGTCGATCTGGTCAGCAGTCGGCGCCCCTCCCCAGCACCGGTCACCGCAGTTACGGCCGACCTCGGCACCAACACGGGAGTCACGCTCCGGCGAGCACAGGTCGTTGCCCAAGGCAATGAGCAGTGGCAGGCCGCAGTGGATGTCGAAGCGACCGGTGAGCTGCCGCTGCGGATAGTGGCCGTCCGCAACAATCCAGGCCCAGCTACGGTCACCGGAACGTGGGTAGTGCCGACCGGGCTGGCAGCGCGTCCCGTTGTCGTCTCCGACAGCCCGCTGGCGCCCTGGACAACTGCTGCCGCCGCATTGACGGCCGCCTTGGCCCTGGCGATCGGAGCCGCGCTCACTAATCGTCGCAGGCGGCGTCCGAAGACCGGCACCGACCTGCAGCCCGAAGCCCGCGAACTCGAGGATGCGGGGATGCGACCCTGAATTGCCCGGACACCCGGCCCGGCGAAGCCGCCGACATCCGAATGACCCGGCGAACATTTCCGGCGCATCGCCAGCCGACGTCACCTGCCCCCGTGCGTCGACGGCATCTCCGATGACCTGCCCACATGCTGTACAGGCGCCAGGGTGAAGGCGGGGTTGTTCCGGCGGCGGCGGGCTTACCTGTCGTGGCACGAGTCCAGACCCACATCGTGTCTCCGTCGGTGATCTGCCCTACAGGTGAGGTGACCGGAGTGCCATCACTTGCGCAGCGTTGCAAGTCGTACAGACCGAGCCGACGTCAGCCCCAACCAGCGGTGTCGTCTGTCGGCGAGGAGTTCGCGATGGTGGCGCCGGCCAGGCTGCCGCTTCCGCGAGCGCCTTCCCATTGGCAATCCATCTTGGCGTGGGAGAACTCGACCGCGGTCACCGCTCCCGCCACAACCTCACCCCGCCTCCAGTTCCTGGTCGACCGCCTCCTGACTTGACGCGGCGCCGGGTGTCGCCAACGCCGGGGCTGGCGCGCATGGATAACGCTCGAACGGGTACCGTCCCGCCGCATCGCAGCCAGTCGAGCGCCCCGACCAGACACCGGGGCACCCCGACCAGTCAGCCAACCACCTGGGCTGCCCCGCTGGACACCAGCGCCGCCGCCCAGAAGGCCGGTCTGCCCATGCTCGGCCAGGAGATGCTGGCCGTGCACTACCACGCGCATCTCGACGTGATCGTTGACGGCCGGCACATCACCGTGCCCGCCGGCATCGGCATCGACAACATCCGGCAGGCGATCTCCCCGCTACACACCCACAACACCACCGGAGTCGTGCACATCGAATCCGCCAAGGACATCCCGTTCACTCTCGGGCAGTTCTTCACCGAATGGGGCCAGCCGCTGACCACTCAGCAGGTCGGACCCAAAACCATCAGCAGCGGCGAGGTGCTGCGGGTCTACCGCAACGGGAAGTCCCTCGCTGGCGACCCCGCAGCGCTCAAATTCCAAGCCCACGACGAGATCGCAGTCTGGGTCGGTCCATCCCCTGCCACCGCACACGTCCCGACCAGCTACCAATTCCCCGACGGGCTGTAGAACCCAACAACCAGTTGCACCGAAAGCCTGACAGTCCCTTCAGTCCAGTTGAGGCGGGGTGTGGCGTAGGAGTCAGCTGCGCAGAGGTACACGGCCCGTGAGGAGCATCGGAAAGGAGTTCTTCTCTCCTGGGCGGTTGTGGCTGTTGCTGCTGGTGCCGGCGATGCTCGCGGTCTATCTGGTGGCGCAGCGCCGCCGGGCGCAGTATGCGCGCGCCGCTTCTCCGAGGTGCCGTTGGCGGACCAGGCTGGCTCCCGGGGGCGACGATGGCGCCGGCACGCCGCGGTCGGGTTGGCGCTGTTGGCGGTCGGGTCATGTGTGGTGGCGTTCGCTCAGCCCAAGGGCGAGCGGAAGGTGCCGCGTGAGCGGGCGACCATCGTGGTGGTGATCGATGTGTCGGCTGTCGATGATGGCTGCTGACATGGGCCCGAACCGGTTCGAATCGGCTAAGGAGGCGGCGAAGAGTTTCGTGGCCCGGTTGCCGGCGAAGTTCAAGTCTGCTTGGTGTCGTTCTGGGGAACCCCTTCCATCGTGATACCCCGACGGTCGACCGGGCGACTGTGCAGCAGTCGATCGGCGGCCTGGACGTGGCCGAGTCGACCGCCTCCGGCGAGGCGATCTTCGCTTCGCTGCAGGCCCTTACCCAAGTACCGCCCGATCCTGACCACCCCGAGGTGGGCGCCTCTCCTGACCTGATCTCCAGCCACGCCCAGGAGGACGTGGGAGAGCTCGTCGCGGAGAGCCCTGCGGCCGGATTCCTGGCAAGTCGTCTCTGTCAGCCAGCGCTATCCAGGCCCTGATCTGCGAGAATGTTGGCTGATCAATCGTAGCCGCTAGCGCGCCTCACGAAATGTGACCACGGCGAGCACCCGTCGATGATCATCGTCAGTCTGGGGCAGCGCCAGCTTGGTGAGGATGCTGTGTACGTGCTTCTTGACTGTGCCCCACAGCTGTCGGGCGATGCCTGCATTGGAGCGCCCCTCAGCCAGCAGGTATCCGACCCGGTCGCCGCTGGGCGGCAGGTCCATCGCGTGCTCGATGTCGATGTGCGCGGAGAGCAGCAGGATCGCGACGTGCGGAAGTCGCACAGCTCAGGAGGTAAGCCACCGTGGGCGGCGGCCTGACCCGCCGCATGATCATCGCCAGCGCGCTGCTCACGCTGCTGACGAGCGCCGCGTTCGCCGTGTTGCTGCTGGCGATCCGTGATCAGCGGAGCTCGGCTCAGTTGGCTCGACACTCCCAAGAGGTGCTGGCCGCCGCAAATCGGGTCGAGCGACTCCTAGTCGACATCGAAACGGGAACCCGCGGCTACTTGCTGACCGG
>JAWWOY010000273.1:0-6498 GCA_033851195.1 Kribbellaceae bacterium
TGAGCTCCATGGCGCGGGTGAGCTTCTTGATCGTCGAGACCGAAGCTCTCCGCTCACGTAGCTGCCGCAGACTGGCTGGCATGGCCGATCAGCCCCGCTTCTGCCGGGTGATCTGCTCCTGCTGGACATTCTCCGGCTCCATCGACTCGACCTCTTCCTTGCCGGCCAGCAACTGGCCGTCGGAGGTCTGGAAGGTCGGCTTGAACTCCTCGAGCGCCTCGGTCACGGCCTGCCCTTGGTCGTCGTCGAAGTTGCCCGTCTCCCGGATGCTGGCCAGTACGTCGCTCTCGTGGCGCAGGTAGTCGAGGAACTCGCGCTCGAAGCGGAGCACGTCCTCGACCGGTACGTCGTCGAACTTGCCCGAGACACCACTCCAGATGGAGACGATCTGCTCCTCGATCGGGTACGGCGAGTACTGCGGCTGGCGGAGCAGTTCGACCAGCCGCCGGCCCCGGTCCAGCTGACGGCGCGAAGTGGCGTCCAGGTCGGACGCGAACATCGCGAACGCCTCCATCGCGCGGAACTGCGCCAGGTCGATCTTCAGCGAGCCGGAGACCTTCTTCATGCCCTTGACCTGCGCGGCGCCACCGACCCGGGACACCGAGACCCCGACATCGATGGCCGGCCGGATATTCGCGTTGAACAGGTCCGACTGCAGGAAGATCTGCCCGTCGGTGATGGAGATCACGTTGGTCGGGATGAAGGCCGACACGTCGTTGGCCTTGGTCTCGATGATCGGCAGACCGGTCATCGACCCGGCGCCGAGCTCGTCGGACAGCTTCGCGCAGCGCTCGAGCAGCCGGCTGTGCAGGTAGAAGACGTCACCCGGGTAGGCCTCACGACCCGGCGGGCGGCGCAGCAGCAGCGACATCGACCGGTACGCCTCGGCCTGCTTGGTCAGGTCGTCGAACACGATCAGCACGTGCTTGCCCTGGTACATCCAGTGCTGGCCGATGGCCGAGCCGGTGTACGGCGCGACGTACTTGAAGCCGGCCGGGTCGGACGCCGGGGAGGCGACGATGGTGGTGTACTCCATCGCGCCGGCCTCTTCGAGCGCGCCCCGCACGGAGGCGATCGTGGAACCCTTCTGGCCGATCGCCACGTAGACGCAGCGGACCTGCTTCTCCGGGTCGCCTGACTCCCAGTTGGCCCGCTGGTTGATGATCGTGTCGATCGCGATCGCGGTCTTGCCGGTCTTGCGGTCGCCGATGATCAACTCCCGCTGGCCGCGGCCGATCGGGATCATCCCATCGATCGCCTTGATGCCGGTCTGCAACGGCTGGCGGACCTCCTGGCGGTCCATCACGCCGGCGGCCTGCAACTCCAGGGCGCGGGTGCCCTCGAGGTTGCTGATCTCACCCAGGCCGTCGATCGGCTTGCCCATCGGGTCGACGACGCGACCCAGGTAACCGTCGCCCACGGCCACGGACAGGACCTGGCCGGTCCGGCGGACCTGCTGGCCCTCCTCGATACCACTGAACTCACCGAGGACGACGACACCGATGTCGCGGACGTCGAGGTTCAGCGCGATGCCCCGCGTACCGTCCTCGAACTCCACCAGCTCGTTCGTCATCACCGAGGGAAGGCCCTCGACGTGCGCGATGCCGTCACCTGCGTCGACAACGGTGCCGACCTCTTCGCGGGTCGCCGTCTCCGGTTCGTAGCTGGAGACGAAGCGATCCAGGGCTTCCCGGATTTCCTCCGGCCTGATCGTGAGCTCCGCCATTTTCTTCCGTCCCTGCTTCCTTAGCCTTCGATGGCCTGTGTGGTCGTTTTGAGGGTCAGCCCGCGATGCGCCGTTGCGCATCGTCGAGCCGGGCCGCGATGGTTCCGTCGATCACTTCGTCACCGATGTCGATCCGGACGCCGCCGACGACGTTCGGGTCGACGATGACGTTCAGCTGGATCAACCTCCCGTACTGTCGACTGAGCGCCTCGGAGAGCCTGGAGCGCTCGCCCTCGGTCAGGTCGGCCGCCACCCGGACGGTCGCGATGCTGGCGTTACGCCGGGCCGCCGCGGCGACCTGGTAGGACCGCATCGACGCCGCGAAACTGCGGCCCCGGCCGTCGACCGCCCGCTCGGCGAGCCGCACGGTGACCGGATCAGCCTTGCCTTCGAGCAGGTCGCGGATGAGCTGTTGGCGCCGTTCGACCGGGATGTTGCGGTTGGTCAGAACGTCACTCAAGGCCCGCTCGGCCGCGACCACCCGGTCGAGCCGGAACAGCTCGTCCTCGACCTCGTCCAGTTTGCCTTGTGCGTCGACATAAGCCACCTCGGCCTCGACACTGAGCTGGTCCAGGGCGTTGCCCAGGTCCCGGCTGCTGCTCCAGCGGCCACCGACCGCCACGGTCACGATCTCCAGCGCCTGGCTGGAGATCTTGCCGCCGAGCAGCCGCTCGGCCAGTCCGACTCGCGCAGCCGCCGGCCGCGCCGGGTCGGTGAGGGCGCGACGCAGCGTGCCGTTGGAGTCGAGCAGCTTGGCCACCGAGTAGAGCTCGGTACCCAGGCTCTCCGTGACGCTGACACTCGCCAGGGCCTCGGAGGCCCGGGCGAGTGACTCGTGCGATGCGCCGCGCATCAGCGCTCCGTTCCCACGGCCTGTTGGGCAGCCTCCTGCGACTCCAGGTCCGCCAGGAAGCGCTCGACGGTGCGACGCTGACGCGCCTCGTCCTCGAGCGACTCACCGACGATGCGACTGGCCAGCGCGGTCGCCATCGAGCCGACCTCCCGGCGCAGCGCCGCGACCGCCTGGGCCCGCTCCGCGTCGATCTGGGTCCGGGCGTGCGTGACGATCCGCTCGGCCTCCGCGTTCGCCTGCTCACGCATCTCGGCGATGATCAGCGCGCCCTGCTCACGGGCGTCCTCACGGATCTTGGCCGCCTCCTGCCGGGCCTCGGCAAGCTGCGCGTTGTACTTCTCGAGCGCTGCCTTCGCCTCGGCCTGGGCCCGCTTGGCCTCGTTCATCCCGCCTTCGATCGCCTGGGTCCGTTCGGCGTAAGCCTTCTCGAACCTGGGTACGACGTACTTGGCGAAACCGAAGGCCAGCAGGATCAGGAAGACGAAGGCGAAGATGATCTCCGCCGTGTGCGGCAACAGCGGGTTGGGGCCCCCAGCCGCAGCCTCCAGTGGAAGCATTTTCGTCAACATGTCTGAATCCTGTCAGTCGAGAGTTCGGTGTCAGACCTTGAAGACGAAGGCAAGGGCGATACCGATGATGGCCAGCACCTCGGTGACACCGAAGCCGATCCAGGCGATCGCCTGGAGCTTGGCCTGAGCCTCCGGCTGACGCGCGGTGCCGTTGATCACGGCGGCGAAGATCAGACCAACGCCGACGCCCGGCCCGATCGCAGCGAGGCCGTAGCCCAGAACGGCGATGTTCCCGGTGATAGCGAGAGCGATAGCGGTCATTTGCAGTGTGTTCCTTTCGGTACGGATCGGAATCCGGTTTCCGTTGGTACGGGTCTATGTGGTGGTGCGGATCAGTGGTCCTCGGCGATGGCGCTGCCGATGTACTGCGCGGTGAGGACGACGAAGATGTAGGCCTGGATGGCCTGGACGAACAACTCCAGGCCGGCGATCGCCAGCCCCATCAGGAACGTGATGATCCCGACGCCGCCCAGCGCGATGTTGCCGGACTCGAAGACCATGTACTGGCCGCCGAGCACGAACACCAGCAGCAGGATGTGGCCGGCGAACATGTTGGCGAACAACCGCAGCGACAGCGACACCGGACGGACCAGGATGTTCGAGATGAACTCGATCGGGATCATCAGCGGCATCAGCCACAGCGGCACGCCGGCCGGCATCGTCTGGTGCTTCAGATAGCCGAGGAAGCCGTGCTTCCGGATCCCGACGGCGTTGTAGATCAGCCAGCTCAGGATCGCGGCGGAATACGCCCAGCCGACGTGACTGAAGGTCGGGAACTGGATCAGCGGGACCGTCGCGGCCACGTTGTTCAGCAGAATGAAGTAGAACAGGCCGCACAGGTAGGGCACGTACTTCATGTACTCGTGGCTGCCGATCGCGTCTCGGGCGATCGAGTTGCGGACGAAGTTGTAGCCCAGCTCACCGGCGAACTGCAGCTTGCTCGGGACGATCTCGGCCTTGTGGGACGCTCCCCAGAAGAACCACAGGATGACAATCACCGACAGGGCGGCCACCAGTACAGGCTTGGTGAACCAATCGACGCCCGGGATGATGGGCGGCAGATTGAAATCCTCAGGACCGGGTGGGACGAACTGGGTCGAAACGCCGGCACTCACCGGGTCTCCTCTCGCGTCGTGCTCAAGTCGTATGCCGTGCGGCTACGGGCAGGGCGGCTCAGGGCATGGCGGTCAACAGCAACAGACCCGGCGGGGCTCAGGAGCGCCCGTACCGGAAGTGCAACAACAAGATGGTCAGTCCGGCACCGAGGACGACGCCCACCGGGAGCAGAAACTGGGTGCCCAGCCAGCGGTCCAACCCGAACCCGATGCCGCCGTAGACGACGATGCCACCGATCAAGTAGGACAGGACCCTCCAGCCGTCTGCCGAATTGTTCGGCGGCGGCGGTGGATCCGATTGCTGGCTCATTGGCACCCGAACCGTAGCAGCCTGCGACACACCGGGCCACATCGGAGGCGGTGCGGTACGACACACCCGCGCTGCACGCTGGGAAACGGCTATCCGGGCGGTGCCGGAACGTATTCATGCCATCACCTCGTTGTCGAGGTCGTAGATCGGGATGCGCAGCCGCGACCACGCCCAGATCTCCCCGGCCATCCAGCCCATCACGACCACCAGGGCGGTCAGTCCGAGCGCGGTGAGGTTGACGTTCGCAGCCACGCTGTCGGAGTTCAGAGCCACCGCGAGCAGGCCGCCGAAGACGGCGATGCGGCCGGTGTACGAAGCCATCCCGACAGCCAGCTGCATGGTCGGGCTGGTGCGCCGCGACAGGTGCAGCGCGAGCAGGCCGCCGCCGGAGAAGATGATCACGATCAGCAGGCCGAGCAGTGCACCCAGCAGACCCTTGAGACCGGCGGCGACGGTCGCCACCGCGGCGGCGTTCACGCCGACGACGACAGCGGCGACCAAGGCGCCGCGCAGCATTGCTAGCGCCGGGTGCCGGGTTGCCTGGCCGGCAACTTCCTGGCCTGTCTCTTTGCGGACCATCTGGTGGTTCCGTCCTGCTGGCGGCCGGGATTTTGCCCTCGGTCGTCGGGTGGGCGGGGTCAGGGGTGAAACTGTTCTTAGCTCGTGCTTGTGAAAACTAGCACAAAGTCTGCACGGTCAGCAAAACGGAGTCCCCTGCCCGGTACGCGAACACCCTATCGGTAAACCACAACACTCAGTGGTCTGGTGGCCCTAGTTAGTGGGAAACCGCTGTCTCAGACCTTCGCGAGCGGACGCCGGTTGCGCCTGGGCAGGCCGGTGGTGAGCACGATCGCGGTGATTGTCACAGCCAGCACCAGCAGCACGGTCCACCAGGACAGCAACAACCCCAGGACGACGACTCCGAACGCGATCAGCGCGGTCCAGAGGTACATCAGCAACACCGCCCGGCGGTGCGAGTGGCCCCGCTGCATCAGCCGGTGATGCAGGTGCAACTTGTCCGCCGCGAACGGCGACCGCCCCGCCTTGGTACGCCGCACGTACGCCATCGACAGGTCGAGCGCGGGGATGGCCAGGACGGCGATCGGCAGGACCAGCGGCAGCAGCGCCGGCAGCAGACTCGAGCCACCGACCTCGTACGGGACGGCGTTCGGGTCCATCTGCCCGGTGAGGCTGATCGTCGACGCGGCCAGCATCAACCCGATCAGCAAGGCGCCGGAGTCCCCCATGAATACCCTCGCGGGCCAGAAATTGTGCGGCAGGAAGCCCAGACAGGCGCCGGCAAGGGCGACCGTGATCAGCGTCGAGGTGGTCGCCCGGTCCAGGTTCTGCTCGACGTTCAGCAGGTACGAGTAGGTGAAGAAGGCTGTCGCCCCGATCGCGGTGACGCCGGCGGCCAGACCGTCCAGGCCGTCCACGAAGTTCACCGCGTTGGTGGAAACCAGCAGGATCCCGGCAGTCACCACCGCGAGTTGCGCGGGCGGCGGCGACAGGATGCCGCCGGGCAATGGCAGCCAGTACAGCTGGATGCCCTGCACCACCATCACTCCGACGGCCAGCACCTGACCGGCGAGCTTGGTGACGGCGTCCAGTTCGTACAAGTCGTCGACCACCCCGACGGCGCAGATGACCACGCCGCCGATCAGGATCGCCCGGGCATCGTGCGCGACCTGGATGCTGTGACCCAGGAACGGCAGCGTGGACGCCACGGCGAACCCGGCGATCAGCCCCGCCAGGATCGCGACCCCGCCGAAGTACGGGATCGGTACCGCGTGCACATCCCGGGCGCGGACCTTGGCGACGGCGCCGTACCTCAGTGCGACCTGCCGGGCCACACCGGTCAGCACGAAGGTCGTCGCAAGGGAGACGAACAGGACGAGCAGATACTCGCGCACTAGTCGGCCGGC
>JAWWOY010000288.1:0-3747 GCA_033851195.1 Kribbellaceae bacterium
AGCGACTGTCGATCGCGCTGGCCCTGATCGGCAACCCGCGGATCGCCATCCTGGACGAGCTCACCACCGGCCTCGACCCGCAGGCCCGCCGGGACACCTGGGAGCTGGTCCGGAAGATCCGCGACTCCGGCGTGACGATCATCCTGGTCACCCACTTCATGGAGGAGGCCGAGTACCTCTGCGATCGGCTCGCCATCATCGACGCGGGCCGGGTGGTCGCGCTGGACACTCCGGCGGGTCTGGTCAGCGCAGCGCAGCCGGAGCAGCGGATCACCTTCAAACTCAACGCTTTGCTGGACGATGCGATCCTGACCGCCTTGCCCGACGTCTCGTCAGTCAGCCGAACGAAGGGCCGAATAGTTGTCAGCGGCAACGAGAACCTGCTGGTCGCGGTGGTCACCGAGCTGGCCGGGCGAGGCCTGGCACCGCTCGACCTGCACACCGAGCAGGCCACCCTCGACGACGCCTTCCTGGCGCTGGCCGGGCGGCACTTCGAAGCCGTCGACGACGTGCCGGAAGCAACCACAATGGCCGGGCCCGTCCCGACCGATCGCTGAGAGGAGCGGACCGATGAGCCAGACACTCACACTCACCCGGATCGAAAGCAAGCTGTTCCTGCGGGAATCGACCGGGGTCTTCTTCGTCTTCGCCCTCCCGCTCGGGTTGCTGACGATCTTCTCGTTAACCAGCACTGGGGACGGCTCGGACGCGTCCGCTCACATCCCGGCCAGCTTCTTGCCGACGATGGCGATCGGCATCGGGATCTCGATGCTCGGGATTGCGACACTGCCGACGGTGCTGGCCAACTACCGGGACAAGGGCGTGCTGCGCCGGATGTCCACGACACCGGTCCAGCCGGTGAAGTTGCTGGTCGCGCAACTGCTGGTGCATCTGGCCGCGGCGGTCGTGGTGATCGCGCTGATCCTCGCGATCGGCCGGCTGGCCTTCGATGCCGAACTGCCGGCGTCAGGGGTGCGCTTCGCCCTGGCCGCGGTGCTGTTCTGCGTCTCGCAGTTCTCCATCGGGCTACTGGTCGCGGCGATCGCGTCGAGCGGGAAGAGCGCCGGCATCATCGGCAACCTCCTCTTCTTCCCGAGCATGTTCTTCGCCGGCGTCTGGACGCCGGGCGACCTGATGCCGGAGTCGCTGCGCTGGCTGCGCGACATCACCCCGATGGGCGCCGGCATGAGCGGCATGCAGGACGCTTGGGCCGGAGCCTGGCCCGGCCTCGAGCACACCCTCGCGATGATTGCCGTGACCGCACTCTGCGTGGGCTTGGCCGCCCGCTTCTTCCGCTGGGAGTGAAGCGTGGCTGGGCCGTGCTGGGACGCCCGTTATGCACAGGCCCTGTGTATAACGGGGAACGATCTGTGGATATCGAGCGCTCGCTGTGGACGACACGCGAGGAGCCGAGAAGTTCTCGGGATCTCTTTACTGTAATGGGTTGTGCGGCTACCGACAGGGACGGTAGAAAGGTCGGCACGCGGCTTCTTTCCTGAAGTGGCGGGTCGGGCGGAAGCCGAGGACCCTGGCGGTGGGGATCCCCACCGAGGTAGACCGGTGACGGGGTCTGCCGGACCCGACGGGCCGTCCGGGAGGCTGGAGACGTCACCTTCCTTCAGCTGTTCGTGGGGCCCCTCCGACTCATACTCGGAGGGGCCCCACTTCGCTTGTCCAGCCTTGGGTCAGCGCAGACTGACCCGCAGCGATGAGGTTGAGCCGTTGCCGGTCACCTGTACCTCGGTGCCGCGTGCTGTCGTCACCAGCCGGTACGCCGTGGTATGGCCGTTGAGCGTCACGTCGCCCACCTTCGCCCCGGAGGGCAGGACGGCGCCAACCGTGACCGTGGCATCGACGCCTCGCAACCGCACGTCGGTAAGAAGCTCGTTGCTCTTACGCTGAGCAGCTACGTCAGCCGATCCGCTGCCGAGCCGGATGTTGCTACCGGCCACCTTCTCCTGCCCACCCGGAACCTGCGGCACGATCGACAGGCGCCCGTGCCCGAGGTCGGGGGAGACGCCCAGTTGCTGGTGAACCACCGGCCACAGCACGCCGTACGTGCCCCAGGCCTGCAGCATCATCGAACGGTCGTAGAAGGGCCGACCGATGTTCGCCGGGGAGTCCGGCGACGGGGCGATCTCCGGCATCGCGCCCGGCGTCTCCCACACGTTCGGATCCAACTGGATCCGGGCGTTGTCGGTCGTATAGACCTGCTGCTGGCTCTGGCCGAGCCGACCGAAGTTGCCTTCAGCAACAGCCATGATCGAGGTGCCCAGCGAGAAGATGCTGCGCTCGCTCTTCACCGCGGAGACCACCGTGTCGCACGACGCGCCGGGGTTGCCGGCCGGGTCGGAGGTCGGCCCGGTGCCGGTGTGGAACAGGCCGAACTCGCCTGTGTAGCAAGGGCCCTCGCGCTGCGTCAGGGCCGTGTTGCCGTTGCCGGTACTCGCCAACGGGCCAGCCGGCTGGCCGGGCCTGGTCAGCTCGACCTCCATCGGGGTGACGCCGGTCCAGTGGCGCTGGAAGATCGGCGTGTTGTCGTTCGCCGGATTGGCCGGGTCGTCCACGGAGTCGGCGTACCCGACGGCCTGGCTGACCCACCATTGCGTTTCGAAGCGCTTCTCGATGTCCTCGGCCTTGGCGGTCGCCCATTGCTGGATCTTGCGGTCGTTGCGGGATGCGGCCAGGTCGGCGAGATCGCGAAGGCCGCGGTCCAGGTAGACGGTGCTGTCCAGCTTCTCTGTTCCCATCCCGCTGCGCTCGACGTTCGCGAGGCCTTCGGGCCAGCCGTCGTGGTCGGCGTCCAACTCGCGATAGACGTATTGCAGGTTGCGGACGCTGAAGTCGTACATCTCGTCGCGGAACTTGTTGTCGCCGGTCCAGCGCCACAGCAGCGCCACGATACTTGGGAATTTCACCGTCTCGTCGGTGTTGCCCGCGCTGGTGTTGGAGCCGAAGTAGACGTCACCGGTCTGCGTCATCTCGTGCGCGACCTTGCCGCTGCGGGCGTTCAGGGTGTCGCTCACGTCGCGCAGCGCCCGCAGGTGAGCCTCTACCGTGTCGAACTGACCTGCGGCCACCGCGGCGTACGAGGTGTACTCGCCGTCGGTCGCGAACAGCCATGGATAGTCGGGGAAGCCGGCGCCGAACCATCGGGCCGTGTTGAGGGTCCCGACGGGGGCCGGGTAGGCCTTGCCCTCGTTGACATCGCGGATCTTCAGGTTCTGCGCCTCCTGGACCGAATCGGCCAGGTTCTGCTTGCTCCACTCGACGCTCTGCTGCAGCAGCCGGTCACCTGGCAGGTCGACAACGGACTTCGCCGCGACGTCGGCGCGGGCTGCAGTCTTTGCTGCGAGCAACTGGGCCGGCTGGCTGATCGCAGCCCGGTACTCCTTCTGTGCCGCTGCTTTGCCTTGGTCCGATCCAGCCACGGCGAACCACACGGTGGTCTGACGGCCCGCGGCAAGCTTCACCTGATAGGTCAGTCGGCCGCCGGTCCCCTTGCCGAAGGCGGAGTCGTCGCAGTGCGCGGGCGCGGTGCCGTCGGCCGGGCAGACGACCGCCGGGTCCTGCGGGCCGCGGTGGTCGGCGCCCAGCGCGTGGCCGACCGGTTGCAGGGTCGAGCCGACAGTTGCCGCGTAGTCGTGAGGTCCGAAGTTCGGAACCGGCGGCGTGCCCTGGTCCCGGAACTGCAGCGTGCCGTCGGCGTAGGACCCGGTGTCCACCAGGTTCACCTGTCCTGCGTTG
>JAWWOY010000324.1:0-7852 GCA_033851195.1 Kribbellaceae bacterium
GCGGTCACGTCGACCTCCGGCAGCTTGCCGTCGGTGATCGACAGCCGCTCCGGGTCGCCGCTCTCGAGCACCCAGTGGCCGCTGGTGGTGATACCCACCGGCACGACGTCGTACTTGTCCCGGTCGATCACCTGCAGCACGTTGGCCGCGGTCACGCACGAGATGGCATGCTCGCTCGACCGGCCACCGAAAACCACGGCGACTCGGGGCTTGTTCTTCTCTTCCCTCGAGTGGTCACTCATCGGCTTGACCATAGCGGTACATCGATGTCATTTTGACGAGGGTTTGGTTAAGACCTCTTCAGATCTCGGTGAGTAACCCTCGGTCGGTGCGCAGTTCGCGAGGCATGTTCCAGCCCAGTAAGGCGGCGACGCGGCTGCCCGAGTAGTACCGCGCGGTGAAGCGGCGCTGAGCCGGATCACCCCGTGTCACCACTAGCCGCGGATCCGGTGGAACCACGCCGTACACCTGGATCTTGGCGTCGTACTGGTCGGTCCAGAAGTACGGCACCGGGTCGAACGGCCTCGCCTCACCTGCCTCGTCGGCGAGGAGGTTCCGCGCCACTGCCACGGCCTGTTCGGTGGCGTTGAAGCGGTGTTCCAGGCGAAGGGATAGCCCGAACCGGGCACTGGGCCAGCGCGCCACGTCGCCGGCCGCGTAGACACCGTCGACGCTCTGGCAGGTTGGATCGCAGAGCACGCCGTCGGCTAGCGGCAGGCCGCTGTCCTCCAGCCAGCTTGTAGCCGGCTTCGAGCCCACAGCTATCAGCACCAGGTCTGCTTTGAGCACGGAGCCGTTGGTCAGCCCGACACCCTCTACGGACTCATTGCCGAGCAACTCGGACACCCCAGAGCCAGTAGCCACCCGTACGCCGTTGGCGGTGTGTAGTTCGCCGATCAGCCGGCCGACCTCAGCGCCGAGTTGCTTCGCCATCGGCGCCGGCTCCACATCTACTAGCGTCACGTCACACCCGAGACGGCTTGCTGCCGCCGCAGTCTCGGAGCCGAGGAAGCCTGCGCCTACAACCACCACCGACGATGCGGTCAGTAGTGCTGCTCGGAGCGCTACCGCGTCATCCAGAGTCCGCAGCACGTGCACCCCACCCAGCTCATGTCCGGCCCGCAGATAGACCGGCTGAACCCCTGTAGCGATCACTAGACGGTCGTAGCTGACCTGCTCGCCTGTCGCCAGTACGACGGCCCGCTGGTCGAGATCGAGTCGCTCTGCCTTGGTGCCGAGTCGCAGCTCGATCCCCTGCTCCTGGTACGCCGTACTGGCGCCGAAGCTGGTCCGGTCTACCGGCCACGTGCCGAGCAGCACTTGCTTCGACAGCGGCGGCCGGTCGTACGGGAGGTGCGGCTCGTCCCCGATCACCGTGAGGGCTCCAGCGAAGCCCTCACGGCGCAAGGTCTGTGCGGTGGTCGAGCCGGCTGCCGAGGCACCGACTATGACGATGCGGTCCATCATTCGCTGAGCAGGATCGCCCGCGCGGGACACAGCAAAGCCGCCTCCCGCGTTGCGTCGTACTGATCGGCTGAGGGATTGCGCAGCAGGACCGCCACGCCGTCCTCGTCCCGCTGGTCGAATACGTCGGGAGCTGCCAGCACGCACTGCCCGGCGCCGACACAGCCCTCTTCGTCGATCTTGACGTCCACTAAAATCCCCTCCTCAGGCCTGGCCGTCCCAGGTGACTGGCAGCGCGGTCACGCCGTACACGAGGGTGTTGTTCTTGAACAGGATCTCCTCGAACGGCACGGCCAGCCGCAGCGTCGGGATCCGCCGGTAGAGCCGCGTGTAGACCTCCTGCAGCTCGACGCGGGCCAACTGTTGCCCGAGGCACTGGTGTGGCCCGAAGCCGAAGGCCAGGTGCGCCGAGGCCTTCCGGGCCAGGTCGAGCTGGTCGGCAGCCGGGAAGACCGATTCGTCCCGGTTGCCCGACGACAATGCGGCGATCAGGTACTCCCCCGCCTTGATCGTCTCCTCACCCAGCGGGATGTCCTCGGTCACATGCCGGAACACGCCGAACTGGACGACCGACAGATAGCGCAGCAGTTCCTCCACTGCGGCTGGGACAACGCTCGGGTCCTCTCGCAGGGCTTCCAGCTGCTCCGGGTTCCGTAGCAGCGCGAGCGTGCTGAGCGCGATCATGTTGGCAGTGGTCTCGTGACCGGCGACCAGCAGCGAGATCCCCAGGGTGACCAGCTCCGGCAACGTCAGCGGCCGCCCGCTGTCCTCGGCCCGGGTGATCAGTCGGGACAGCAGATCGTCCTCGCGCTCCGCCTGTTTCGCCATCACCAGGCTCGCCATGTACTGCTGAATCTCCTGGTTGGCCAACTCCTGCACCTCCGGAGACTGGTCTACCGAGACCAGTACCGCGCTCTGCCGCTGGAACTGTTCCCGGTCCGCGTAGGGCACACCAAGGAGCTCGCAGATCACCAGCGAGGGGATCGGCAACGCGAATTCGGTCACCAGGTCCACCGGGCCGGTACGGGCCAGCATCGCGTCGATGTGCTCGTCGACCAACTGCTGGATCCGCGGCCGCAGTGCCTGCACCCGCTTCACGGTGAACTCACTCGTCAGCAATCGCCGCAGCCGGCTGTGCTCCTCGCCGTCGGTCTGCAGGATCGAGCCCGGGCTCACTTCCCGGTCCAGATCGGCGTCCGGATTGACGTGCGGCGAAGGCGCCGAGCGTGAACTCAGCCGCGGATCCGCCAGCACCGTCCGCAGGTCGTCGTACCGGGAGACCACCCAGGCGTCGACGCCGACCGGGCAGGACAGCTTGGCGACCGGGCTGGCCTGCCGCAGGTCGGCGTACGCGGCGGCCGGATCGAATGGGCAGCCCGCCGGCCGCGCTTCCGGAAACTTGCCATTGTCGGTGGAGGTCTCGGTCATCGGCAGGATCCCCTCGAGATGAGAAATATGGTAGTAACTACCGTATGACTGATACTACCAATTCATGGTTGCCGGCGGCGCGGTAGCCTGCGGCACGCAGGGACCAGTCGGAGGAGTGGCATGGGGCTTCGCGAGCAGAAGCGGGAGCGGACCCGCCGGTTGATCTCGGACAAGGCGTTCGAGCTGTTCGTCGACCACGGCTTCGGCCGGACCACGGTCGAGCAGATCGCCGCGGCCGCCGAGGTCGGCCCGAGCACGCTCTACCGGTACTTCCCGACCAAGGAGACGCTCGTCGTCGAGTTCGTCGAGGACAGCTTGTTCGGCGCGCTGGACTGGTTCCGTACGCAGCCGGTGACGACACCGCTGCCCGACGGCCTGCAGAGCCTGATCGAGCGGGTGCTGGCGCAGATGGAGAGCAACCCGGACCGGGTCCGGACCGTCTACGAGCTGGCCGGCCAGACCCCCTCACTGGGCGCTCATCTGGCCGAGGTGATCTGGCGCTGGCGCAAGGAGTTGACCAGTGAACTGAGCCGGCGACTGGCCGGTGACTCGGTTGAGTTCACCGCGGCGCTGGCTGCCGGCACCACGATGAACATCATCGAGATCGTGGTCCAGACCTGGGTGGACAACCCGGGCGGGACGGACGTGAAGGACCTCGCCCATGAGGCGATGGGCCTGCTCCGCGGCGGCGGTATCCCACTCCCGACCGCGAACAGCTGACGTCCGGCCTGGGACAATCCGGGTATGAGCCCCGACCTGGATCCCGCCACCGTCGTCGTGCACGCCGGCCGCCCGCCGCGCGTCCCCGACGCGCCGCTCGGCGAGTCACCCGTCTTCAGTTCGACGTACGTCGCCGGTGGATCCCGCGGGTACGGCCGGTTCGGCAACGACGCCTGGACCGCCTTCGAGGAGACACTCGGCGGGCTCGAAGGCGGGCGGGCGATCTCCTTCGCCTCTGGCATGGCCGCTGCCGCCGCCATCTGTGACCTGGTTCCGGTGGGTGGCCGCGTGGTCGTGCCGCAGCATGCCTACAGCGGGGTGCTCGGGATGCTCGACCAGTACGCCACGAGCGGTCGCCTGACGGTGGACCGGGTCGATATCGCCGACACCGCGGCCGTGATCGCCTTGCTGCCCGGAGCGGACGTGCTCTGGGTAGAGTCCCCGACCAACCCGGCGATGGAGGTCGCCGATCTGCCTGCGCTCTGCGCGGCCGCCCGGGCAGCCGGCGCCAGGTCCGTCGTCGACAACACCTTCGCCACGCCATTGCTGCAGCAACCGCTCGCACTGGGTGCGGACATCGTCATGCACTCGGCGACCAAGTTCATCGCCGGCCACTCCGACGTCATCCTCGGTGCTGTCGTCACCGCCGACGACGAAACCTACGACGCGGTGGAGTTGCGCCGCCGCAGCCTCGGCGCGATCCCCGGCCCGATGGAGGCCTGGCTGGCGCTGCGCGGGATGCGGACGCTGGCGCTGCGACTCGAACGGGCCCAGCAGAACGCCGCCTTCCTGGCCGCGCGGCTGACGGAACACCCGCGCGTCAGCCGGGTCCGGTACCCCGGCCTTCCGGACGACCCCGGCCACGCCAGGGCGGCCGCACAGATGTCCGGGTTCGGCGCGGTCCTGTCGATCGAACTGGGCGGGGACGAGGAAGGCGCCCAACGGGTCTGCGAGAGCACCGAACTCTGGGTGCACGCGACCAGCCTCGGGGGCGTCGAGTCGATGCTGGAGCGCCGCCGCCGCTGGCCCGCCGAGCCGTCGACCATCCCGACGGACCTGATCCGGCTGGCCGTCGGCATCGAACACCCGGCCGACCTCTGGAACGACCTGGCCCACGCGCTCAAGGCCTGATCCTGGCCGGCCGGTGGCCGCCACGAGTTCCGCGACGCCGACCCCTCGCGGCCCTCAGTCGCTCTACGATGACGCGTCGCTCGGGTGTGCATTCGGACTTGCTGGGGGTTGGATTCGTGGTCGACGAGGTTCGCCGGGCCCGCTACGCCGTGGGTGCGGTCTTCTGTGTGCACGGCGCGGTCACGGGGTCCTTCGCGGCCCGGGTGCCGTGGATCCAGGACCACGCCTCGGTCGGCCCGGGGCAGCTCGGCCTGGCCCTCGCGTTCCCGGCGATCGGGGCCTCGCTGGCGATGCCGCTCGCGGCCCGGATCACCCATCGCTTCGGCACCCGGACCGCGCTCCGCGGCCTGCTCGCGCTCTGGACGATGGCTTTGATCCTGCCGTCGTCCGCGCCGAACCTGCTCACTCTGTGCGCGGCGCTATTCGTCTACGGCGCCACCGCCGGGATGGCCGACGTGGCGATGAACGCGCTCGGCGTCGAGGTCGAGCGCCGGCTGAACAAGTCGATCATGTCCGGCCTGCACGGCATGTGGAGTGTCGGCGCCCTGGTCGGTTCGGGCATCGGCACGGTCGCCGCACATCTCGATGTCAATGCGCAGGCACATCACCTGGTGGCCGCCGTCGTGCTCACCTTGATCGGGACGAGCCTGTGTCACTACGTGCTGAATCTGCGACCCGCGGCGGACGAGGAGGCGCCGGCCCGCTTCGCCCTGCCGCCGAAGTCCGCTTGGCTGATCGGCGCGGTCGGCTTCTGCGCGGTGTTCGCCGAAGGCGCGAGCCTCGACTGGTCCGCGGTGTATCTGCGGGACGTGCTGACGACCTCAGCCGGGGTTGCCGCGGCCGCGACGACCGGGTTCACCCTCACGATGGCCGTGGCCAGGTTCGCTGGGGACGCGGTAGTGGATCGGTGGGGCGCCGTCCGCACAGTTCGAGCCAGCGGAGTCATCGCGGCGCTGGGCGGCGTACTGGTGGTGATCGCCCACCATCCGCTGATCGCCATGGCCGGCTTCGGCCTGCTTGGCCTCGGCATCGCCGTCGTCGTCCCGCTCGCCTTCGCGGCCGCCGGCCACGCCGGCCCGAACCCGAGCCAGGCCATCGCAGGCGTCGCCACCGTCACCTACACCTCAGGCCTGATCGCCCCCTCGGTGATCGGCGGAATCGCCCAAGCCACCAGCCTGACGGTCTCGTTCATGGTCGTAACCCTCCTCGCCTGCTGCCTCGCCGTCTTCGCCGGCGTACTACGGCCCCGGGCGCGAGTGGCACCGCCGGCCTGAGCTGCACCTGCCGTCCCGTTGCCGAACTCGATGCCATCGGCAACAAAGCACCATCGGCCCCTTCTCGCCATCACCCTCGCCGTGCGGGTTGCAATTGACGTTGCAATTGACACTGTGTGAAGCCACAGAGTGAAGGGATCATGGTGAACATCGGAGACTTTGCCAGGCTCGGCGGTGTGTCGACACGCATGTTGCGGCACTACGACGCGCTCGGGCTGCTCGCGCCTGCACAGGTTGACGCGCAGAACGGGCACCGGTCGTGCGACGTGACGCAACTGGCGGTGCTCAACAGGCTTGTCGCGCTCAAGGGGCTCGGATTCAGCTTGCAGGAGGTAGGCGTACTGCTCCGTGAAGGCGTGGATCCCGCCGAGATGCAAGGCATGCTGCGCCTGCGCAGGGCCGAACTCGCGCGTCAGGTCCAGCACGACCGGCACGCTCTGGACCGAGTGATGGCAAGGCTCCGGCTGATCGAGGAGGAGAACCTCATGGACGCCCAGATCGAAACCAAACACGCCGACGCTGTCAGCCTCGCGGCCCTCTCGGCAACTGCACCCGACGCCAGTCGGCAAAGCACCGGCCCGACCGTGCAGAGCTTGTTCGACCACGTCTGCGACCAAAGGCCACCACTCGTCGCTCGACTCCCCGCGCTGGCGCGAGCTCTACCTGGAAGCCGCCGGCGACGACCAAACGGAATGGATCGTAGAAGTCCAACTCGAACTCACGTAAGCGCCGCAGCCAGGACGCCGGCCACTACGGGCGGATGGAGACAGCAAGGTGGGCGTGGCGGCGAGGATGCCGTCCCGCCCACCAAAGCTCGCAGAGCTATGCCGTTGGGCTCACTTGTCCGTGGCGAAGGCAGCGTCGAAGGAGGTTTCGGGCTGGTCGAAGGCCAGCGCCCGGACGACGTTGACCGCTTCCGCGGCGCCGACCTTGCGCTCCATGCCGGCGTCCTCCCATTCGACCGAGATCGGCCCGTCGTAGCCGATCGAGTTCAGCACCCGGAAGCAGTCCTCCCAGTGCACGTCGCCGTGCCCGGTGGAGACGAAGTCCCAGCCGCGGCGCGGGTCGCCCCAGGGCAGGTGCGAGCCCATCCGGCCGTTGCGGCCGCCGCCGATCCGCTTGCGGGTGTCCTTGCAGTCGACGTGGTAGATCCGGTCCTTGAAGTCCCAGAGGAAGCTGACCGGGTCGATGTCCTGCCACACCATGTGGCTCGGGTCCCAGTTGAGCCCGAACGCCTCGCGGTGGCCGATCGCCTCCAGCGTCAGCACGGTGGTCCAGTAGTCGTAGGCGATCTCGCTGGGGTGCACCTCGTGCGCGAACCGGACGCCGACCTCGTCGAACACGTCGAGGATCGGGTTCCAGCGGTCGGCGAAGTCCTTGTACCCGGCTTCGATCCGGGCCGCCGGGACCGGCGGGAACATCGCGACATACTGCCAGATCGAGGAGCCGGTGAAGCCGATCACGGTCTTCACGCCGAGCTTCGCGGCGGCCCGGGCGGTGTCGGCGAGCTCGGCGGCGGCGCGCTGCCGGACACCCTCGGGATCACCGTCGCCCCAGACCCGGGACGGCAGGATCGCCTGGTGGCGGAAGTCGATCGGGTCGTCGCAGACCGCCTGGCCGACCAGGTGGTTCGAGATCGCCCAGACCTGGAGACCGTGCCGCTCGAGGATCTTCTTGCGGCCGGCGATGTAGTTCTCGTCTTCCAAGGCCTGCTGGACGTCGAAGTGGTCGCCTGAGCAGGCGATCTCCAGGCCGTCGTACCCCCATTCGGAGGCGAGGGTGCAGACCTCCTCGAACGGCAGGTCGGCCCACTGGCCGGTGAACAGGGTGATCGG
>JAWWOY010000347.1:0-4757 GCA_033851195.1 Kribbellaceae bacterium
TCAGGGTGATGAGGGCGAGGATGCCGCCCTCGCCGTCGTTGTCGGCGCGCATCACGAGAAGCACGTACTTCAGCGTCACGATGATGGTCACTGACCAGAAGATCAGCGATGCGATACCGAAGACGCTCTCGGTCGAGGCGGCCACCGGGTGCGGATCGCCGGGGTTGAAAACCGTCTGGATCGTGTAGATGGGGCTGGTTCCGATGTCGCCGAACACGACCCCCAGCGCTCCCACTATCACGGCCGTTTTCGCCGGACTGCGGCTCGCAGCGGTGCGGGTGCTCATCTGCGGTGGCTCGATTCCGTCGGGTTCACCACATGAGAATTCAACCATCCGCGGCTCATCCTCGCCGCAGGGGCATAGTACGAGTGGAACGCCGAAGGGCCGGCCGAGATGACTCGGCCGGCCCTCCGTGGGGTGAGTGTTACTTAGTGCCGAAGACCTGCAGTTCCGTCATGTCGGTGTACGTGCAGCCGCCGTAACCGCCGTCCGGGCAGTTCGTCGCGAAGTCCGGAACCTGCGGGCTGAGGATCCAGAACCGCACGAACTTCACACCTGTGGCGTTGCCGGTCGGGGTGAGGTCGGTGTACTTGCCCCGGTCGGCCGAGGTGAAGGTACCCTCCTGCGCGGTTGCCCAGGTGGTGCCGTCTGCCGAGGTCTCGATCCGATAGTTGCCGGTCGAGGAGCTGCCACCGTCACCGCAAGTGGCGGACGGGTCTACCCGGAACGTCTTCACCGTGACCGCCGCGGGCAGCGCGATGTCGACGTGCTTGGGGATCATCACGTTGGTCGGGGTGGCGTTGTCGTCACCCGTCGTGCTGCCCCAGCCGGTGCCCTGCGTGTTGTCGATCACGCCGCCCGGCCCACAGCCGAAGGAGCTGTAGTCCGGACCGTTGAAGTCGGCCACTGTGCCCCCGCCGGAGGCTGATGCCCAGTTACGGCGCGGCGCGAAGTTGGCCGCGGCGCCGGCCTTGACAGTGACGGGCTGGGTCAGGAACTCGAAGCCGTTCGCCGCGACGACGACCTTGGGGTAGGTGCCTGGCGCGACGTTGGTGATCGTGTACTTGCCGTTGGCCCCAGTCACGGCGGAGTAGTCGCCCGCGTAGCCGGAGGCGTGACCACCGATGAAGACCAGCGCGCCGGCCACCGGAGCGCCGCTGTCCCCGTCGGTCACCGTACCGGTGAGCGTCGTGGTCGGACCGGTCGGCGGCTTGTGGAAGTCCTCGGCCGGGTAGGCGTCACCGCCGTCCACGACACCGGCGTACCAGCCCATGCCGCGGTTGGCGAAGACCTGCCAGATGGTGCCGGCGTTCTTGCCGCCGGAGGCGACCAGGTCGGCTTGCACGATGGCGTTGCGCATGTCGAGCATGGTCGGGTCGGCGGTGGACAGTTCCATCGCCCTGGTGATCAGGCTCAGCGCGTAGGTGCGGCCGAATCGCTCCCGCAGGTCCCACAGCGTCTGGGCCCAGACCTCGCCGGAGGAGTGCACCTCGGGTGCTCCGCCGATGGTCGGGAAGTCGGCGTAGGTGTAGCCGCCCTTCGAGCCGTCGATGCCGACGCAGTTAGGACTGACAGACTTGACCCGGCAGTCGATCGCCTCGGTGCGGATCGTTCCACCGGCGAGGACGTACTTGCCCTCGACGATCTCACCGGGAGTGGTGGTGTCCTTCTCGAGGCCGTGTGAGACCAGGTAGTCAAGCGCGTAGAAGTCGCTCCACGCCTCACCCATCGACCCGGCCTGGATGCTGTTCAGCGTCGAGTTGCCGCTCGCGTCCACGACCAGGCGGTTCGACAGCCCGTGGGTGTACTCGTGGTAGAGGATGCCGGCGTCGTTCCCGCCGCTACTAGGCACGAACGGGTCCTGCGCGTCGGTCGCACCCGGCTGGTGGAACAGGTACATCTGCATGGTCGGCGGGGTGCCGTCCGGCGGGGTGGACATGTTGGCGTTGTCGATGTGGTTCGCGTCCGGGCCACCGTTTGCGCCGGTGGCGGCACCGTCGAGAGCGTTCAGCTGGACCGGATCGCTGCCCGCGGCGTCGAAGCTGCCGGCTGCGGGGGTGAAGCTGATCGGCGGCTTGGCCAGCCAGTCGTGGAAGTTGCTGCCCAGGTAGAAGGCATTCGTCACGTCCTGGTTCATGTTCGTCTTCCAGGAGTCCGGCTTCGCCGGATCCCAGGTGCAGATGAACGACGTCGAGCAGAACGAGCTCGACTGGAACGGGACGATCTTGTACGACGACGTGGTCGGCCCACCCGGGACCTTGACCGTCTCACCGGCGTTCGGGGTGTTGTCGTCGTTGACGTCGGCAAAGGCCGCCACCGACGTGCCCTCCAGCAGGGTCTTGGCCTTCGTCGGCAGCCATTTGTTGTAGATCAGGTTCTCGGTGCGCTGCGTTCCACCCTTGGGGGCGCCCGGGTAGTTGTCCTGCACCAGGGCGTCGCCGTTGCCTTCGGCGACCAGATCCTTGCGGTAGAGCAAGCTGCCGTTCTCGGCGTCGATGACGTGGGTGTAGATCAGCGAGCCACCGGCGTTGACGTAGGTCGACCAGCCCTTGCGCAGGCCGTTCGCGGTGTAGAAGTACACCTCTTTGGCGGTGTCGCCGTTGGCCCACTTGGTGGTGCTGGCGGACCTGGTGGACGTCGAGGACTTCAGCTTGCCGCCAATGTCCGCGACCGCGGTGGACCGAGCCTGGGCGGCGGTCAAGGACGGGGCGGCGGAGCGGGCCTGCGCCTGCGGGACGAGGCCGGCGATCGGCGCGCCCTGCAGCGAGATCAGTTGACCCTTCTTGGTCACGTTGGCCTTCAGGCCGTTGCCGAAGACCTCGACGCCGTCGACCTGCTGGACCCAGGAGATGTGGTGGGTGCCGAGAACGTCGACGTAGTCCGTGCGCAGCTTGAGAGTGCCCAGGTCGGACGCGGAGAGCTTGAAGATCTCCGGGTGGGCCTTCACATAGCCGAGCGCGATGTCCTTGGCCGACTTGGTGCTGGGGTTGGTGAGGAAGCCGTTCAGCTTGGTCACCTGGCTAGGAGTGCCGGTGTTCTCGTCGAGCGCGACGACCCCCTGGCTGCCGAGCGAGTTGCGGAACTTCTCGGCGGCCGCGGTCTCCTTGCCGACGACCTTCGCCGCACTCGTATAGGCCGCGCGCGCGCTCGGCGTCCGGGCGTCGTAGTTCCCCTTGCGCTCCTTGTCGACGGACTTGCCGGCCTGCGCCGGAACCTTCGCGTCCGGGGTGCCGGTAGTAGTGTCCGCCATCGCACCGGAGCCGGCGGTCATCGCCAGTACGGTGGTGGCGGAGACGGCAGTGACGGCCAGTAGCCCCCGACCTGTGCGTGGAACTTTCACAGCTACGCTCCATGAAGTTGTATGCGCGGACCGTTCGCAACGACCCGTCCGGGCTGACCTTAAAGGGTGCGGGACACGTCACGGAAGATTTATTACCGGATTGAAGCCAACACGTGGGTTTTCCTTCGCGTCAGCACCAGCGCTCCGAGCGCTGTCAGCGCGGCTCCGCAGAGCAGCCCGCCGGCTGCGGCCAGGGTCGTCGTACCGGGGTGTGCGACGGACTCTCCGCGCAAGGCCTGCCAGGTGACGAGCCAGATCAGCCCGGCGTAGGCCGCCGTACCGGCGAAGACCAGGGCGGTACGCGTTCCCTCGGGCCGCAGCCGGGGGAACCGGCGGGCCAGCAGAACGAGGCCGAGAGCAAGCAACGGGATGAATTGGAGCGCGTGTACGCCGAGAAAGTGGCCGATCCTCAGGTCTCCGCCCTGGGTGTTCCAGCCGGTGATCGGTAGGCCGGGGCCGCCGTCCTCGGTGCCGACCGAGTGGGCGCCGAAGTGGTCCATCCGACCGGTCGCGTCGGCGGCCTGCTGCTGGGCGGGTGTTGCCTTGAACATCAGGTTGGCGAGGATCATCCCGCCGAGCGTGGTGATCAGGGCCAGCCGGATGCTCCAGCGCAGCGCCCGGTCGCCCGGCTTGTCGAACAGCAACTGGATCGCGACCACCAGGACGGCACCCCACACCAGGTAGATCGTGGTGGCCATCAGGTTGTGGATCCGCTCGTCCATCGGCGTCGACATGTTGAAATGCAACTGCCGTCCGCGCACCACGACCTGTCCGACGATCAGCACCATCTCGAAGGCGAGCCCGGCGGCGACCACGGTGCCCATCCACCAGCCGAGCCGGCGGGCCATCGTCTGCAACGACAGCATCCACGCCAGCGTGCCGGTGTAGAGCGCGAACGAGATCATGAACTTCAACGGCTTCATCCAGATCGGCGCACCGAGCAGGTCGCGGTCGTCGAGGAGGGCACCGGCGGTCCCGATCAGGCTCAGGAACGCCATCATCACGCAGATGGTGATCAGCGGCCGGTGCAGGCGGGTGGTCCGGACGGGCAGGACTGGCTGTTCGGACGTCAGCGTGGTCATGCATCGATCGTCGGCGCCGCCGTGCGGAGAAGCAGGAGTGGCAGCTCCCCGGCCGAGGTGGGGATGGACCTACCCTCGCGGAGGTACGGTGACGGCTCAGTCCCGCCGTCGTGCCGGAGGTCCAGGTGCTGCGTTACCCGTTGATCCATCCGCCCTTGCTGGGCGCGCTGGCCAGAGCAGGGCACGGCTCGGTCGTGTTGCTCGCCGACGGCAACTATCCGTACGCGACGGCGGTGTCGCCGACGGCTGAGACGGTCTGGCTGAACCTCCGCCCCGGGCAGATCCCGGTGGACGACGTACTGGAGACGCTGCTCGGGGTGGTGCCGATCGAGGC
>JAWWOY010000350.1:0-4703 GCA_033851195.1 Kribbellaceae bacterium
CGGTCGGGCGGGGCCAGCTGCCGTCGGCGGCGAACTGTTCCCAGTAGCAGGGCAGGGTGACGGTGTTGCGGATCGCGACGGCATGGAGTTCGGTGAACACCTGCCGGAGCTGCGCGGCGGCGTACAGGCCACCGGTCTCCCGGCCGTAGGAGACGACTGCGACCGGCTTGGCGTGCCATTCCTCGTAGTACCAGTCGATCGCGGTCTTCAGCGAGGCCGGGAAGCTGCTGTTGTACTCCGGTGTCACCACCGCGAAGGCATCCGCGGCAGCCAGCCGGGGTGCCAGCGCGGCGACCGGCGCCGGGACGGGCTCGTCGAAGTCGGTGAGGACCTCCGGCAGGCCAGCCTCGGCCAGGTCGATGAGGTCGACGTCCAGGTCAGCGCGTTTGCCGGCCCGGGCGGCGAACCAGTGCGCCACCGTCGGCCCGAAGCGTCCGTTGCGGGTGCTCCCGATGATCACGGCGAGCCGCAGCATCATCTCCGACCTCCTCTCCAGCTGTTGCCTCGGTGCTGATGAGGAAGACTCTGCCGGACACCCTTTACGGTTTCTTTCCGGTCCGTTGCCGCTCGGTGCAAAATAGGATCAACGGCGTACTGAAAGCCAACTAGGCTGTCCGGCATGCGTTTCGGGGTGCTCGGACCGGTAACAGCCTGGACGGACGGGGGCGAGCTCGTCACGGTTCCCGGGCTGAAGGTGCGCGCTCTGCTGGCCAATCTATTGATCCACGAAGGCCGCCCGGTACCAGCGGACAGGCTGATCGACGACCTCTGGGGCGATGCGCCGCCTGGCAATCCGGCGGGCACGCTTTCGGCCAAGGTCTCCCAGCTGCGCCGCGCCTTCGAGGACGCCGAGCCGGGCAGCCGCGCGCTGGTCCTGTCAGGCCCGGCCGGCTACTCGATCCAGGTCGATGCCGACTCGCTCGACGCACTTCGATTCCGGGAGTTGCTCGAGCAGCAGCGGCTAACAGAGGCGTTGAGCTTGTGGCGCGGTCCGGCGTACGCGGACTTCGCTGACGAGGCATTCACCGAGACAGCTATCGCGCGGCTGAGCGAGCAGCGGCTCACTGCTCAGGAGGACTCCTTCGAGGTGCGGCTAGCCGGCGGCGAGCACAACCAGTTGGTCGGCGAGCTCGGCGGGCTGCTAGCGGAACATCCGCTCCGGGAAAGGCTCCGGGCCGCACAGCTGAAGGCGCTATACCGCGCTGGTCGGCAGAGCGAGGCGCTCGACAGCTTCGAACAGTTTCGGACCATGCTTGCCGATGAGCTAGGCCTCGATCCCGGTCCCGAGCTGATGGCGCTCCACCAGGCAATCCTGACGCAGGACCTGTCCCTTGAGCTGCCACATAGCCATATGCCGCGTCGTACTAACCTCCCTGCACAGCTGACGGAACTGATCGGCCGGGACGAGGCGATCGCGGAGATCGAGAGCCGCCTGTACGCCGACCGCCTGGTGACCCTCACTGGTCCCGGCGGAGTAGGCAAGACCCGGCTCGCCATAGCCGTCGCTGCGGGCCTAGTTGAGCAGTTCGCTGATGGCGTGACCTTGGTCGAGTTGGCTGCGGTGGTACCTGATGCGCTAGACGTGACCAGCTCGCTGACAGATGCCGTACAGGCTGCACTGGATCTCCGCGAGGCCGCCGGCTCTGGTGAGGACCGGCTCGCAAATGCCCTGGGGGAGCGAGAACTGCTACTGGTGCTGGACAACTGCGAGCACCTGGTGGAGCACGCCGCAGAGTTGACGGACCAGGTACTAGCGGCTGCGCCCGGGCTGCGAGTGCTGGCGACCAGCCGTGAGCCCCTGGGCCTGGCCGGTGAGGTTGTCTGGAACGTCCCGACGCTAGATGTGCCGGCTGCATCTGCAGAGCCGACAACGCTGGCGGAGTCCAGCGCTGTGCAGCTCTTTGTTGCCAGGGCGATTGCAGCCGACAGGAGCTTCCAGCTGGACGCAGAGACGGGCCCGGCCGTGTCGGTCTTGTGCCGGCGTCTTGATGGGATCCCGCTAGCGCTGGAGCTGGCAGCGACCCGGGTACGCGCACTCGGCGTACACGGATTGGTCGCGCGGCTCGATGACCGGTTCCGCCTACTGGCGACGGGGCACCGTGGTGCCGCGCCACGCCAGCAGACGTTGATGGCGATGATCGACTGGAGCTGGGAGTTGCTGACTGTTCCCGAGCAGATCGTGCTCCGCCGACTCGCCGTACAAGCAGACGGCTGTACGGCGGATGCGGCCGAGCTGGTGTGTTCCGGGGACGACCTGCCGGCTGCGGACGTGCTCGAAGTACTGATGCGGTTGGTGGATCGTTCGCTGGTGGTGCCGGTGCATGGTGCCGACGGGCCGCGCTACCGCCTGCTGGAGTCAGTGGCGGCGTACTGCGTCGAGAGGTTGCGCGAAGCCAGTGAGCTCGAACAGGTACGGCTGCGGCACCACCGGCACTATGCCGCTCTCGCGGAGCGGGCTAGGTCCGAGCTGTACGGTCCGAACCAGAAGCTCTGGCTGAAGCGGCTCGACGACGAGACGGGCAACTTGCGGAGCGCACTAGACGGCGCTGTGGCCGACGGCGATGCCGAGCTGGCTCTGCAAGTCGTCGACGCGCTGGCCTGGTACTGGCTCCTGCGCGGCCGGCTGGGAGAGGCCCGGCGGTCTATCGAGGCAGCATTTGCCCTCAGCAACGAGGCGCCGCAGGAGCTGCGAGCGCGAGTCGCTGCCTGGCGCGCCGGCTTCTCCTTCCTGCAGGGCGACAGCGAGGCGTCCGCGCAGCGCGATGCCGCCCTCACCCTGTACGACGGCGTCGAGGACAGCGCAGGTCGAGCCCGCTCGGAATGGTTCCTGGCGTTTGCTGGAAGTGACGCGGGGGATCTGGCCACCAGCATGAGCCTGCTCAACCGTTCGTCGGCGACCTTCCAGGCATCCGGTGATCACTGGGGCGTCGCTGCGGTGCTCGTAGCCCGGGCCAAGCACGCGCATGTCCGCACCGATCTGCCGGCTCTCGAGAGCGATGCTCGGGAGAGTGCGCGGTTGTTCCGCGAGCTCGGGGACCGGTGGGGCCTGCTGCAGGCAACGGGTTGGCTCGGTGCATTCGCCGAGCTGACCGGCGACTACAAGCAAGCGGCCAAGCTACATACGGACGGTCTCCAAATGGCCGAGGAGCTAGGTCTTTGGCCGGAGGTCGCGGGTGAGCTCGGTTGGCTGGCCTGGATCGCCTTGCGGCAGGGGGAATACCCGCAGGCTATGGAGTACAGCGAACAAGCGTTGCGGTTGGCAACGGAACAAGGCAATCGTTCCGGTCAGGCTCTCGCGGAGATCGTGCGCGGCTTCGCTGCCCGCCGTACCGGTGATCTGGACCTGGCCGAGAAGCAGCTGCAGACCCTGATCGACGCGGCCCGGAGGCAGGACGAGCCGGTGCTCTACCTGTCGATGGTGTTGGAAGAACTCGGCTTCACGCTCGAGCTACGCGGTGACTTCGCGGCTTCGCGTGCCTTGCACGAGGAGGCCTTCGTCCTCTCCAGGGAGCAGGAGGCGCGCCGCGGCATGATCTGGGCGCTGGAAGGTATCGCCGGAAGCCTGGTCGATGCTCCCGGCATCGCCGCGCAGTTGCTCGGCACGGCTGCGACGGTCCGCGAGGCGGAGGCGATGTTGGTGACCCCGGCCGAGACCGGCGACATCGTGCGGATCACGGCGGCGACCCGCGCTTCCCTGGGTGACCAGGTCTTCGAGGCCGAGTTCGTCCGGGGTACCAAGCTCACGCCCGAGGAAGCATTCGCCCTCGTCCGTTGAGAACCGACGTCGCCGCACCTCGAGCGACGCCTCGCGGCGCTCGGCGACAGTCATCGCTCGGCAAGCAACCTGCAGAGGGAGACCGGGCCACCCACCTGCAGAGGAAGACCGGGGCACCCACCTCCTATCAGGGAGGAGTCTGTGGCGCCTCGCGTATCACCTCGTACCGCAACCAGAGCATCCCGTCGGTCTCGGCGTGGGCGAAGAGCAGTCGCAGCCGAGTCGGGGATTCGCCGTCGGCGAGTTCGGGTCCGTCGAAGAGTGTCGGTGTGCCAAGTCCGCCGATCGCCGCGGGGAGAACGAGGAGCTGGATTTCGTCGACCAGGCCCGCCCGGAGCAGAGCACCGTTGAGACCGCCACCTGCTGTCGACACCACACAGGTGACACCTAGCCGATCCTGCATCCGGCGGAGGGCAACTGCCAGATCGACGCGTTCCTCGCCGACGACGAGGTAGCAAATGCGTTCCCGGCGCAGATAGGCGAGGTACTCCGCGGGGGTGGCGCGGGCAACGAGCACCAGGACGTCGAACCCGCCGCCGCCCTTCGTATCCCACTCCACTCGGCCGCGGCTGTCGACCACCGTGAACCACTTCTCGTGGTCCGGTCGCTCGGCTACCTCCTCGGGCAGAAAGTCGGTGTAGAGCACGTCCAAGGGGTAATCGAAGTCGGTCGAGAGCCCGGTCAATGGGCCAACAGAGTCGGCGACCAACGATCCGCTCCCCTCGAGGACCGCCTGCGGCTGATAGAGGCCGGCAAGCTGCGACGACCGCGCATCATCCAATGCCTGCGCGCTGGGCGGCGACAACGAACTCCATACCCGCGATGCGTCCTCGTTCATGAGCAGTCGATCGCGGCGGAGCGTGACTCGTCCGTCGACTGAGGTCCCCACCGATACCACCACCCGCGGCCGACCGATCGCATCAGGCCC
>JAWWOY010000360.1:0-6379 GCA_033851195.1 Kribbellaceae bacterium
AGAACCCGCTGAACAGCGTGGCGTACCACTCCGGGAACGCGGCGAAGGTGGCGCCGCCGGCCACGATCAGCCAGACCTCGTTGCCGTCCCAGACCGGGCCGATGGTGGTGATCACCGCCCGGCGCTCAGGCTCGTCCCGGCCGAGCACCCGGAGCAGGATGCCGACACCGAAGTCGAAGCCCTCGAGCACGAAGTAGCCGATCCACAGGATCGCGATCAGCAAGAACCAGACTGTCGTGAGTTCCATCGCTCGATCCCCTCAGTAGGCGAAGGACAGTGGCTTGTCGGAATCGTCCGGGGCTGGCTCCGGACCCTCGAGTCCGGCCCGGATGGAGCGCAGCATCAGCTTCATCTCGACCACCGCCAGCACGCCGTACAACAGGGTGAAGCCGATCAGCGAGGTCAGCACCTCGGACGTTGTGCTGCTCGGTGAGACACCCGCTGCCGTCTCCAACATCCCGAACACCAGCCATGGTTGCCGCCCGGTCTCGGTGAAGATCCAGCCGAAGCTGTTCGCCACCAGCGGCAACAGCGGCAAGGGAGCGGCCAGCCAGAGCAAGCGGTGGTTCGGCGCGCGGCCGCGCCGGGTGGTCCAGAGCAGCCAGGCCGCGATCGCTGCCGACGCCATACCCACGCCGATCATCAACCGGAAGGTCCAGTAGGTCAGCGGGATGTACGGCTTGTAGGAGCCCGGCCCGTAGAGCTTCTCGTACGACGCCTGCAGTTCGTTGATGCCCTTCACCTGGCCGTTGAAGCTGCCAGTGGCCAGGTAGGAGAGCAGGTACGGCACCTTCAACGAGAAGATCTCGCGGGACCCGTCGAGCGTGCCGATGGTGAAGATCGAGAACGAGGCCGGCTTCTCCGTCTGATAGAGCGCCTCGGCCGCCGCCATCTTCATCGGCTGCACCTGAGTCATCACCTTGCCCTGCTGGTCCCCGCTCACCGCCACGCAGACTCCGGCGATGATCACCGTCACCGCGCCCAGCCGCAGCGCTGTGTTGAACGCCGAGGTGTCCGTGCCCGGCTTGCGGACCAGGTGCCAGAGCGCGACGCCGGCGACGAACGCGCCACCGACCATGAAAGCGGCGGAGATCGTATGCGGGAAGGTGACCAGCAAGACCTTGTTGGTCAGGACCGAGCCGATGTCGGTCATCTCCGCCCGGCCTCGCTGCGCGTTGTACCGGAAGCCGACCGGGTTCTGCATCCACGAGTTCGCGGCCAGGATGAAGAACGCCGACAACAGGGAGCCCAAGGAAACGATCCAGATGCAGGCCAGGTGGATGAGCCGGGGCAACCGGTCCCAGCCGAAGATCCACAGCCCGACGAAGGTGGACTCGAGGAAGAAGGCGAGCAGCCCCTCCAGCGCCAGCGGCGCACCGAACACATCGCCGACGAAGCGTGAATAGCTGCTCCAGTTCATCCCGAACTGGAACTCCTGGACGATTCCCGTGACGATGCCCATCGCGAGATTGATCAGGAACAACTTGCCGTAGAACTTGGTCAGCCGCAGGTACTTCTCCTTGCCGGTCCGGTACCAGGCGGTCTGCAGCCCGGCCACCAGGGCGACCAGGGAGATCGTCACCGGCACGAAGAAGAAGTGGTAGACGGTGGTGATCGCGAACTGCCACCGCGCCAGATCCATGGTGTCCACGCCGGCCTCCCCGGGTATCTACGACAAGTCGTAGTAGATGCTAGCGCGGATCTACTACGGCGTGTAGTTATACTGCTCACGTGTCCGTCGATCCCAGGAGTCCGCGCCCGCTCGGCGAACTCGAACGGGTGGTGATGGATCAACTCTGGGCAGCCGACCGCGCGCTGACGGTTCGCGACGTCCACGAGCAACTGTCGGCCACTCGCGAGCTCGCCTACACGACCGTGATGACCGTGCTCGACCGGCTCGCCAAGAAGGGCCTGACCCAGCGCGAGAGGGACGGCAAGGCCTGGCGCTACCGGGCCGCCGGTCCGCGCGAGGAGCTGATCGCGGACCTGATGCGTGACGCTCTCGACCGCGCTGGTGATCGCCGGGCGGCCTTGGTACGTTTCGTCGACCAGGTCACCGACGAGGACGCCCTGCTCCTCCTCGATGCGTTGAAGCGGCTTGAGGTTGAGGAGACGTGATCACGCCGGTCCTCCTCGCTGCACTCGCCCTGGTGCTGAGCGGACCGGCACCGGCGCTACTGGCCCGGGCGAACTGGCCGTACCAGATTCCCCGAGCAACTGTGGCTCTGTGGCAGGCCCTAGCCCTGGCCGCCGTACTGGCTGCGCTGGGTGCCGGGATCGCACTGTCCTACTCGGCAGCGGGTCAGCCCGGTGAGCCCCGGTTCGATCCGTCCTCGCTGAGGGACCTTGCCGCAGCCGCCGTACTGGCTCTGACCGCTCTGGTCGGGGTGAGGCTGCTCTGGGCGGCCGGGCGAGTCGCGGTGGGCACTAGGTCGCGACGGAGGCGGCACCGGGACCTGGTCGATGTGCTGGCCACGCCTGACCGACTCGTGCCCGGCCTGCGCGTACTGGCTGAGTCGACCCCGCTTGCCTACTGCCTGCCGGCGTTGCGCGGTGCGCGGGTCGTGGTGTCAGTAGGTGCAATGGAGCGGCTGGACGAGCGTGAGCTCAGGGCGGTGCTGGCACATGAGCAGGCGCATCTCCGGGCTAGGCACGACCTGGTGCTGGAGGCGTTCACCATGCTGCACACCGCCTTCCCCCGGTGGGTCCGTAGCGAGGTGGCGCTCGCACAAGCCCGGACGCTGGTGGAACTGCTGGCAGACGACGACGCACGCCGCCGCAGCGGCCCGGTCCCACTGGCGCGGGCGCTAGTGGCGCTAGCCGGCTCACCTGCTCCAGCAGCAGGCCTGGCTGCAGCCAAGTCCGCCACTGTCTTGCGGGTGCAACGGCTGGCTGATCCAGAGCCGCCCTATCGCATGCTCTCAGCTGCCACCTATGCCGCAGCGGCTGCACTGCTGGTGCTGCCGACTGTGACCGTGGCAGCACCGATTCTCAACGCACTAGCCGACGCAGTCAGGTGGTGACCGGCTGGTAGCACACCTGCGACTCCTCCGGCCGATGGGCGTCCGACACTAGCGATCCACCGGCCCATATGCGTCGATGACCGCGCCTGGAGGTCAGGAGATTGGTGAAGCAGACGAAGACCAGCCTCCGAGTCGGATCGGAAGTGGTCGGCCGTCGCGCCTACTTGTGCTCCTCGCCGCCGATCTTCTTGCCCTCGCCGCGCGCGATGGCGAGCAGGACGAGTCCCGAGAGGATCAGCAGAATGACCATGGTGATGACAAACGTCAGCACTGTGTGTATATCTCCCCGTTGTTGCACGTTATCGCAGTAGCACTTTCCATACAGTAGTGCTACGTCCCTACCGTCCCAGAAGTTCCCCGAGGCTCTTCGCCGCCTCGTCTACGCTCCACTCCAACGTACTGGAACCCACGACCAGCTCGGTCCACGACCAACCCGGTACGTCGGCCTGCTGCCAGACCGGGCAGATCGACTCCCGGGTGGACTCCATCCGCACGACTGCAGCTTCTTCGATTTCCTCCGCCGGCCGCGGTGCGTAGAGCCGGAAAGAGTTGGTCTGCGGCGGATCCGGGAACACCCGGTACCCGACTTCCTGCAACGCGGCTGCAAGCTCGACGGCACGCTGGTAGAACTCCCCCATCCGCGGCAGCGCGTTCCGGAGCCCCTCGCGCGCGGACACGGCGTACGGGAAGAGGGTGTACAGGTTGCCGCCCAGCCGCCGCTGCCAGCGTCGTACCTCTGCGATCACGTCCTCCGGCCCAGCGAGCGCAGCGCCACCGATACCGCCCAGACCCTTGTAGAACGACACATAGACGGTGGTAGCCAGCGCCGCCACCTCAGCGAGCCCATGACCCAGGTACGGCGTGCTCTCCCACAGCCGCGCGCCATCCAGATGCAGCGGTACGCCGCGCTCCGCACAGGCGTCGGCGAACACCACAAGCTCGTCCCAGCTCGGTAGCACGTAGCCGCCGTCGCGGAGCGGCAACTCCAGGGCAACCGCGGCCAGGCCGCCAGGAATAGCCGCTAGCTCGTCCGGCCGCGGCTGGCGCGGCGCGGCCGTCAACCGCTCGATCCGGAGGTGGTGTAGCTCTTCCAGCGCGTTGAGCTCGTGCTGCACGAAATGCGACAGCCCGTGCAACGCAACCCGCTGTGTCCCGGCCCGATCCGCGTAGACGCGCAGCACGCTCTGCTGAGCCATGGTGCCGCTGGGCACGAACACGGCGGCGGGCTTGCCAAGCAGTTCGGCAACCTCCTGCTCCAGCAGCGCCACCTCGCCGCCCTCGCCGTACACGTCCCTGTCGTCGTCCGATGCAGCGTCGGCCAACTGCCGCAGCCAGTCGGACGTTGGAGTCGTGGGACGGAACAACCACCGGGTGGATCCGGCGGCCGCGGCCTTACGACGGGCACGAAGGTCGTCAGAAGCTGTCACAGTCAGAGAAGTCGCCACCACTGCATCCTCCCCTCCCGATCAAGTCATGTCCGTAGGCGGAACCCCCGGGATGACAAGGTTGTCTAGATTCCACCGCCGCGACCGAGGACAGCAGCCAGTGTTCAACCATGAACCAGCGGGATATCGGTGCCCCTTCTGCCTGGTGCTGGCTGGCGGTGAAGACTCCATGACCAGCCAGGAAGACATCGTGTTGCGAACAGAACGGGCCGTGGCCTTCGTCGCTGCCCGTTGGTGGCCTGACAACCGCGGCCATGTCTTGGTCGTCCCCAGGGGGCATCACGAGAATCTGTATGACCTCCCCGCTCTCGACGGGCACGCAGTTCACGACGTGGTCCGCGAGATCGCAATCGCGATCCGGCACACCTACGACTGCGATGGCGTCTCGACGAGGCAGCACAACGAGCCGGCCGGCTACCAGGACGCCTGGCACTATCACGTCCACGTGTTTCCTCGGTACGACGGCGACAACCTGTACGGCTCGCGACACCTCCCGGAGCCGGCCACACCTGAAGAACGCGCGCCGTACGCCCGGAAGTTGCGGGCCTATCTCGAGTCCGCGGTGATCGAAGTCACCACGAACCGGAGGTCTCGACAGAATGAGTAGCAACGACGCCTGGAGGTCTCTCAGCAAGGACTACGAGACTGCCCGCGGCCGCCACGACTCACTGGACCGACTGCTTGAGTGGGCGGCCCAACGTGACCTGATGGGAACCATTGGAGGCAAAGACATCCTGGATGTCGGATGCGGAAATGGTGAGAAAGCGATCGAGTTGGCCTGTGGCGGTGCCCGTTCCGTCCTTGGCCTGGACATAGCGGCCAACTTCCTGACACCGCCGGGTGGCCTCGAGGTCACGCTTGCAGCGGGCGACCTCTCGGATCTCGGCTCACTGCAGTCTGTCCAGGGCCGGACCTTCGACAGGGTCCTCTTTCTACAGTCCCTTGGCTACGCCGCAGACCAAGTGGCGACGCTTCGTGCGACGCGATCGTTACTTCGCGACGACGGGGTGCTCATCATCTCGCGGGCGCACCCAATTCGCTTCGCCGTCGAACGAGCCGAGCGAGACAACGTCGGTCTCGGCGATGCCTATCACGCGACCGACCCGTACTCATATCGATCAGGTTGGAACGCAGACGTATCAGTGACCCACGCCACCGACACCTTCTCGTCGATGGTCAACTCGCTCGTGACGGCCGGCTTCTGGATCGAAGAGATTTCGGAGCCGAAGCTGACCGCAGAGCAGAAGGAAAGGTTCCCCGATAAGCAGGCCTGGCTCGCCCGCTACGTGGGCGTCATCATATTCCGAGCCCGCCCCAACCTTGGTCTCCAGTAGCGTGGTCGCAACCCACCCTGAAGAGACCCAGCCAGGCAGCGCGGCCGGAGGCCGCAACTCTCTGAGAAGTACAGCTAACTCGCCCGCGGCTGGCGCCGGCCGAGTTGGCGGATCAGCAACCTGCTCGGTACTAGACGCCTCACGCGCGGGTCTCCACTGTCTTCTTCCTTGGCTGCAGCCTGGCGAAAGACTCTGATCTCTTGACAGGACCAGAGCCGACGGCGTTGGCCCTTGTGGATAAGGGGAAACCGGTTCGCGACTGTCGGTAGTTGTGTAGTAGAATCGAGCACATGTTCGAAGGAGATTTGACCGAGCTCGACACCCGCGCGCTGCTCAGCGTCGGTGCCGAGTTCCGTGCCGTCGAGGACCGTGCCGCGGTCCGCCAGCTCGAGGTGGCGCTCGCGTTCGCCGACCGTTACCCGGACCCGCGGGCCGACGCCGGTTGTGACGCTGGTGATGGTGCTGGTTATGGCGAGGCCGGGGGTGAGCGGGGTCGGGTGTATGGCGGGTCGGGGTGTCCGGCGGTGGCGGAGTTCGCGGTGGCCGAGTTCGCGGCGGTGTTCGGCTTATCGACCGG
>JAWWOY010000386.1:0-2858 GCA_033851195.1 Kribbellaceae bacterium
CGTCCCAACAGGTCATCGGCCTGAACCCCGCCCGGTTCCACTCGCCCGCGACCGTCACCGGATCCCCCGCCGACACTGCGAGCAGCCGCCACGGATCAAGGCCGGCCACCAATTCCAGCCCTTCACCGGCTTCGTCGACCAAGGCCCAGCCTTCACCGTTCCGCGCAGGCCGCACGTCGCTCAGGACCAGCGGCCAGCGCTCGTTCCACGGATCCGTCGCCAACGAACCCGCGTACGACGCCAACGCCTGCTTCGCGCTGAGGCCACCCGGCCGAGCACCAGGCAGACGCGGCGCCGTCTGGGTCAGCAAGGCCCGCATCGGCAACGCGCCCGGGTAGAACGACAGCACCCCCGGGACGAGCTCCCCGGGCCGGGCCGGCAGCGGGTCCAGTTGCCGCCCACCTACAGCGAAGCTGAGGATCAGCGCCAGTCGTCGGGAGGAATCCCCGCGCAGCCAGAGACGTCGTACGGTCAGTCTGTCGTCCGGTTCGATGACGCGGCCGAGGATGAGCCAGTCGTCCTCGACCTTCTCGCCCTCGGCCAGGACCCGGGCGGTTTCGACGGTCCAACCGAGGCGGGTCTGCACCGTGTCGGCAAGCGCGGGCGGTAGGTCGGCCAGCTGGGCATGGGCAGAGACCGTCAGGTGGATCAGCGCCAACTCCTCCAGCAGTTCGCCGGGCCAGCCGTGGCCACGTCCGACGACGCCAGCCGCGCGGCGTACGGCTCCGGCCAGACCAGGGGCCTGGGCGTCCACCATGCGCGCCGCAAGGCGGCTGAGCTCGCCGTACCCGCGCTGCTCGAACCCGCCGAGTCCCCGGCGTACCTGATCGGTGAGCCAGCTATCGAGCTCGGCCACGCCGGACGCAACCCGCTCGGTCCGGCGGTTAGCCCGCTGCTGCGCCGCGAGCGGGTCCGCTACCTCGCCTGGTTTCTCAGGGGCGGGCTTGGCCGCCCGGGCCTCGCGATCGGTGAGCCAACCGGAGACCCAGTCAGGCTCGTCGCCCGGCCTGACCTCGTCGGCGGACCACAGCAACAGGAGGCCGAGCGCGTGCTTGCAGGGAAATTTACGGCTTGGGCAAGAACAGCGGAACGCAGGCCCGGCCAGCTCGACCGTGGTCTGGTAGGGCTTGGACCCGCTGCCCTGACACATGCCCCACAGAGCCCGCGCCGAACTGCCGGCACCGGACCACTTCTGAGTCCGAGCGAGGCTCTGTCCGGCCTTGGCCGCGGCGGGGTCGGACGCCAGGGCAAGCACCTGCTCCGCATCCCAAGGCCCCACGGCGCCCCCTTATAGACACTCGGCTCTACCAGCCGCGAGCATGCCACCCGCCACCGACACGAGGCGATAGTGCCCCGTGGACCGAAGACATCGGCCCCCCAGGGAAGACCCAAGCCGAGGCACCCCCGCTAGCAGGTAGAGCCACTTCCAGGCGGCGGGTAGCGAGAACGGCCGCTAGCCGTGCAGACCGGCGCGTCGGGCGCTGCGAATCTGATTGACACTCACTCGTGACTGGGGGTTGAAGACTCCCGAGCTCCAGGCGAGGAGTACACCTGGCTCCCGCTGCCGCTCGAGCTGGACTGAACGGAGCTATCGCGATGACCACACGGATCGACGTACACGCTCACTTTGTGCCCGACTTCTACCGGGACGCGCTGGTTGCGGCCGGCCACCAGCACCCGGACGGCATCGCTGGTATCCCGGCCTGGGACGAGCAGGCGGCGCTGGCCGCCATGGACGAGCTAGACATCGCCGCCGCCGCGCTGTCCATCTCCTCGCCTGGGGTGCACTTCGGCGACGACGCGGCCGCTGCCGACCTGGCGCGGCGGTGCAATGACGAGGCCGCCCGGCTAGCCGCCGTCCACCCCGGCAGGTTCGGGTTCTTCGCGTCGCTGCCGTTGCCCGATGTGCCTGCCGCGGTGACCGAGCTGGACCGGGCGATGGGCAAGCTGGGGGCCCTGGGCGCCGTGCTGGAGACCAACCACCACGGCCAGTACCTGGGCGACAGCGCCCTCGAGGAGCTCTACGCCGAGCTGGCCCGCCGGGACGCGGTGGTGTTCATCCACCCGACCTCCCCGTCCAGCTGCTCCGAGCTGGCGCTGGGCTACCCGCGCCCGATGCTCGAGTTCATCTTCGAGACCACCCGGTCGATTACCAACCTGGTGATCTCCGGCGTGCTCGAACGGCACCCGGAGCTGAGGGTCATCGTGCCGCACGCCGGCGCGGTGCTGCCGGTGCTGGCCAACCGGATCGATCTGCTGCTGCCGATCCTGGGCGAGTCGGGCGCGCCCACCCCTCCCGGGATGCGCGACGCCCTGCGCCGGCTGTACTTCGACCTGGCCGGCGCACCCGTGCCCGAGCTGCTCTGCGCGCTGCTCTCGGTGGCCGACCCGTCACACATCATGTACGGCAGCGACTGGCCGTTCACCCCGCAGGGGGCGTGCCAGGCGCTTGCCCAACGGATCGACGCGACCCCGCTACTGGCCGCCGGCCAGCTACGCGAGCAGGTACTGGCCTGGAACGCCGCGCAACTGCTACCCACCCTGGCGGGTACCGTCCGGCCTCCTATGCCCAGGGCCTGATCGCGGGCGTACTCATCGGGGCGGTGTACGGCCATCACAAGAACCGGACCAGGCGTAACATCCGGTTACTGTTGAGCGATCAACATCACGAAGCCCCGGCGGTGCTGTCAGGGCCCGCCGGGGCTTCGTTTTTACCTACGCGGTCCTGGTTGATCCGAGCGACAGAAGCTGGCTGCTGGTCGACCACATCAACGCGCAACTCTGGCTCCCGCCCGGAGGTCACGTCGAGCCCGACGAACATCCAGCAGACACAGCCCGCCGTGAAGCACAGGAAGAGC
>JAWWOY010000393.1:0-3196 GCA_033851195.1 Kribbellaceae bacterium
ACGATCCGCGACAACATCGCCTACGGCAACTTGGACGCGACCGAAGAGGACATCCTCGCCGCGGCCAAGGCGACGTACGTGGATCGCTTCGTGCACAGCCTGCCGGACGGTTACGACACGGTGATCGATGAGGAAGGCAACAACGTCAGCGCGGGGGAGAAGCAGCTGCTGACCATCGCCCGGGCGTTCCTGGCCGATCCGCAGCTGCTGATCCTGGACGAGGCGACGAGCTCGGTCGACACCCGCACCGAGGTGCTGGTGCAGCGCGCGATGGCCGCGTTGCGGACGGACCGGACCAGCTTCGTGATCGCGCACCGGTTGTCCACCATCCGCGACGCCGACCTGATCCTGGTGATGGAGAACGGCTCGATCGTCGAGCAGGGCAACCACCACGAACTGCTCGCTGTGGACGGCGCCTACTCGCGTCTCTACAACGCCCAGTTCAGCGGTGCGCTGACCGACATCGATGAGGAAGCCGAGGTCGCGGCCCCGGCCTGACCAGCTCAGATCCGTATCGCGAAATTGATGTAATACATGAATTTCGCGATACGGATCCGGAGGTGTGCCGGCTAGCCGCGGGCGAGGCGCCGGATGGCGAGTTCGGCGAGCAGGGCGGCTCCGCCGGGGAGGACCGAGTCGTCGAAGTCGGCGAGGGGGGAGTGGTTGTCGGCGGCGGCGTGCCAGTCGTCCGCACCGCAAGCGCTGAGGTTGACGTAGGCGCCGGGCACCTCGTTGAGCACGTAGGACATGTCCTCGGCACCGCACTCGGCGTGCGCCCGTTCGCGGAACCGGTCGGGTCCGAACAGATCGACGATGGCCTCCTTGGCGAAGGCGAACTCGGTCTCGTCGTTGACCGTCACCGGGTATCCGATCCGGTAATGCGCCTCAGCGGTCAGACCGTGCGCAGCTGCCAGCTTCTCGACGAGGCGGACGCTGGACTCCGCCACCTTGGCCTGGGTCTGGGCGGAGAACGTCCGGACCGTCGCCTCGAAGACGACCTCGTCCGGGATGATGTTCTCCTTGGTGCCACCGGCGATCCGCCCCACCGTCAGCACCACCGGGTCGAAGACGTCGAACTGCCGGGTCACCATCGTCTGCAGTGCCCCGACGATCTCGCAGGCGACCGGGATCGGATCCTTGCCGTTGTACGGCTCCGAGCCGTGAGTACCAGCGCCGACCACCCGCACGTTGAGCTGGTCAGCTGCCGCCATCAGCGGTCCGGGCCTGCTGTTCCACACGCCGAGCGGATCGCCGGCCGACTGGACATGCAGACAGTACGCCGAGTCGACGCGTCGGCCGGATGCCTCCAGGACGCCCTCGCGGATCATGATCGGGGCCCCGCCGGTGGTCTCCTCACCAGGCTGGAACATGAACACGACGTCACCCGCGAGCTCGTCCCGGAGTTCGTGCAGGATCTTCACCGCACCGACCAGGCCGGCGACATGCAGATCGTGGCCGCAGGCATGCATCAGACCGGGATGGGTGGACGCGAAGGGCAGGTCCACCCGCTCGGTCACCGGCAACGCATCCATGTCGCCCCGCAGCAGCACCACCGGACCCGGTCCCTGCCCACCGCGTAGTACGGCGGTGACGGAGGAGAGCTCCTTTCCGAGAGTGATCTCGAGGTCGAGCCCGTCGAGCGCGTCGAGAATGAGCTGCTGGGTCTTGGGTAGCTCCAGGTCGTACTCCGGTACCTGGTGCAAGGCACGACGCAGCGCGATGACCTCGTCGCGGTACTGCTCGGCGAGTTCAAGGGTTCTTGTCACGCATTTCCTTCCAGTTCGGCGAGCAGGGCCATCTGCTGGAACATCCGGGCGGTGTCGATCGCGTTCGGCGTCCCGGCGCGCGGATCGGCACCGGCCGCGAGCAACGCGCGGACCACCTCGTCCTCGGCCTTGAAGACGGCACCCGCGATAGGGGTCTGACCTTTGTCGTTCATCCTGTTCACGTCGGCGCCACGGTCGGCGAGCAACTTCACCGTACTCGGCTGACCGTTGTACGCGGCAAGCATCACCAAGGTGTTACCTGAGGGATCGGTGAGATTGACCGGCACGCCACTGTCAAGGTACGCGGCCAGCCTCTCGTCGTCGCCGGCGCGGGCCAGGTCTAGAACGAAGTGTGCGAGCTCGGTCAGTTTCTCGTCATCGCTCATGTCGATGCTCCCTTCGGGCCTAGTTTGAGTGCGGCCATCACCCGTTGCGCGCTGCCGCCGAGTTCGAGCAGCTCCACCAGGTCCAGCCACCTCCCAGGATCCCTCACCGCGGTCGGCAGGGTGGCGTCGCATTCGCCGACCGGGGCATCGGTGGCCACCGCGACCACCTTCGGTGCCACGTCGAGGTAGTCGCTCGCGTCCAGGATCTTCCGCTTCACCGCCGCCGACATCGGCGTGCCGGGGTCGGCCGCCGCCTTGCGGATCGCGTCCAGATCCCCGTACGCCGTGATCAGGGCGGCGGCGGTCTTGTCACCCACGCCCTTCACCCCGGGCAGTCCGTCGGAGGCGTCACCGCGCAGGGTCGCGTAGTCGGCGTACCGGCTGGCGGGGATGCCGTACTTGGCGAGCAGGGCCGCCTCGTCGAGCACGTCGGCCCGGCCGACCCCGCGAGCCGCGGTGTAGATGATCCGGATGTTGCGCGAGTCGTCGATCAACTGGAACAGGTCGCGATCCCCGGTGACCACGTCGACCGGCATCTCGGCGCGGTGCGACAAGGTGCCGATCACGTCGTCCGCCTCATGGTCCGCGGCGCCGACGATCGGGATGCCGAGCGCGTCCAGGCAGGCGCGGATGTACGGCACCTGGACCTCCAGCCGGTCCGGTACGTCCTCGACCTGATCGCCGCCGGAGGTGACGAACTCGACCCGCTGTGCCTTGTACGACGGGATCAGCGCGACCCGCCACGACGGTCGCCAGTTGTCGTCCCAGCAGGCCACCAGGTGGGTCGGCCGGTGGTTCTCGACCAGCCGGGCGATGAAGTCGAGCAGTCCGCGGATGGCGTTCGTCGGCGTACCGTCGGCTGCCTTCATCGTGTCGGGCACACCGAAGAACGCCCGGAAGTACAGCGACGCGGTGTCCAGCAACATCAGCCGGTGCTCAGCAGGAGACGTAGTGTCAGGCATGGACAGATGCTTTCATGCCGAGGCTGCGCGGCAGTAGGGTCGCCAGCGTGGAGGACCTGGATCGCAAGATCGTGGCGCTGCT